>JBBTXH010000088.1:0-8131 GCA_038062385.1 Patescibacteria group bacterium | reverse complement strand
AGGTCGTTGCTTCTCCGCTAGAGGATCAACTTATTACCACTGATCCGAGACAGCTGCTTGAACTTGAAAAAAAGCAAAAAGCTGAAGCCGGCGAAGTCCAAGATTGAACCAATCTTCCCAGTCCTCCTCATCCTCCTCATCCTCCTCATCCTCCCAATCCTCCCAATCCTTCTAATCTTCCTAATCCTAATTTCCAATATGTCTAATCGAACAAAGATTATTTTAATTATTGTAGTCGGCCTTTTGGTTATCGCCGGAATTTTGATTTTTTTCCTTTATTTTGACAATAGTTCTCCTGCGCCGAAAGATGAAACTGCGCCGGTCGCAAAAATTGACGCAGAGCCAGCAGAGACGAAAATAATAGTGGCGCCACTCGCTCCGCAAGAAAAAACAGCTTCATCGCTCAAAGCTGTGTCCGTGACTTTTACCGAACGTTTCGGATCGTATTCCAATCAATCAGAGTATCTGAATTTGACAGAGCTTCTTCCTCTCGTCACGGATAAAATGTACGCTTGGATAAATGAGAGTTATATTCCAAAGCTTAAAAAAGATTACGCGTCAGGCGGATTTTATTACGAGATCAGCACGAGCGCTCCGGTTTCAAATATTATAACGCAGACAGACACCACCGCTAAAATAAAAGTTTCAACGCAACGCCGCGAGCAGAAAGCTGATCAAGCGCCAACAGAATTTTTGCAAGATTTGATTTTGGATATAGTTAAAGTTAATAACAGTTGGTTGGTGGACTCAGCTTATTGGCAGCCAAAAAAATGAAATTTTTCAATCGTGTCAGTTTAGAAATTGTTTTTCGAAAAGCGTTCAATTCAGTTAAGTTTGCGCGGGAAGAAATATGCGACTACATTTTCCCGAAGATTTGTTTTGGTTGTCGCGAGGAGGTGGGGTATCTGTGCTCCGCCTGTTTTGATAAAATAAAATATTTAACTGATTTTTCTTGTTTTTTGTGTCACAGACCAAATGTTGTCTCTGGAATTTGTGCTGATTGTTCCAAGCAGAGCGGTATTGATCAGATTGTTGTGGCCACCGCATATACTGAAAATTTTGTTAGCAGTTTGGTTGAAGGATTGAAATACACTTTCATAGAAGAGCTGGCCGCGCCGCTGGCTAATATTCTTATCAAGCAAATTTCGCGGCGCGGCCTCAAAAACAGCTTTTCGCAGAGCGTCTTAGTGCCGATTCCTCTGCACAAAAAGCGTTTACTGGAGAGAGGATTCAATCAAGCGGAGGAGCTTGCCAAATTGGTCGCTTTGAAATATGATATTCAAGTGGATACGCGGCTGATTCAGCGTTCGCGGGCAACTGCGCAACAAGCTAAATTAAGCCGCGCTGAACGTTTAGAAAACATGCAAGGCGCTTTTGGCGTTAACCATCAAGTTAATATTCCAAGTACAGTTATCCTGATTGACGATGTTTTAACCACCGGGACAACGTTTGTCGAGGCAGCGAAATGTTTGCGTTCGGCCGGCGTTCGGAAAATAATTTGTTTGGCGGTTTGTCATGGTTGAATGTAAGTTTTGGCTCGATGCCAGATAATACTGATCTACGTGATAGTTACTGATCTACTGATTAGTAGAGGCTGACGAGGGACGTCGGGGGAAACGAGGGTGAACAGGATGTAGGGCTGTAGGGCGGTAGGATGCAGGTTGCTTGCTTGTTTCACTCGTCTTGCTCGTCTCGCTCGTCTTGCCTCGTTGCTTTATTGCTCCATTGTTTCATTGTTTTATTGCTTCTGTGCTTTAATGCTTTAGTGCTTTATTGTATTTGTTATGCGAATAATATTAACCGGCGGCGGAACGATCGGCTCGGTCAGTCCGTTACTCGCTGTCAGAGAAAAAATAATTGAACAAAAGATTGAGGCGGAATTTATTTGGATTGGGACTGAACACGGACTTGAGCGAGAGATTTTAGCGCAGGAAGATATTTCGTTTTTCGCAATTAAATCAGGCAAGTGGCGGCGCTATTTCAGCGCCCAAAATTTTTTTGATATTTTTCGTTTTATTGTTGGTTTTTTTCAGGCCATAAAAATTATCAGAACATTCAAACCGGATTTAATTTTGTCGGCCGGCAGTTTTGTCAGCGTACCGGTGGTATTAGCCGGCGCTTTGTTTCATGTTCGCATAATTGTTCATCAGCAAGATTTGAAGATTGGGTTGGCCAATCGTCTCTCGGCCACTTTTGCCACCAGGATTACAGTTGCTTTTGATGAAAGTTTAAAATATTTCCCGGCTGCAAAAACAGTTTTAACCGGCAATCCGGTTCGTTCAAGAGTCGCGACAGGAGACAAAGAAAGCGCTGTTAAATATTTCGGATTGGAAATCGGACTGCCCACCTTGCTCGTGATGGGAGGAAGTCTTGGCGCGGAAGCGGTTAACAAACTTTTGTTTGCCGGTATCACCAGGCTTATTGAATTTTGCCAGATAATTCATATTGTTGGCCGGGGAAATTTAGTTGACTGGACTGACCGAGATAAATTCGGCGTGTTGGCTACTCGTTATCATTCATATGAATATATGTTTGAGAAATTGAATATGGCTTACGCGGCCGCTGATCTCGTGGTTTGCCGAGCCGGACTTTCAACTTTGACTGAACTTAGTTTTATCGGCAAGCCGACAATTCTCATACCTATCCCGAACAACCAACAGGGGGAAAATGCCAGGTATTTTGACAGCAAGAATGCAGTGGTGGTGATGGATGAAAGTGAGGAGAATCAGGGAAAATTTGTTGATACAATTAAGAATTTATTGAGCGACGCTGGCAGTCTGCGCCGACTCTCAGATAATATGAAGAGAGCGATGGAGCAGAATGCGAACGATAAATATTTGACTTTGATTATGGAACAAGCATTATGAAACCGCACTAAGGGCGCAGGAAAAATTGCGTCTGGCGAAGTTGTGGAGCGCGCAAATTTTTGAGCCGTAGCCAGTGCTTACGGAGAAAAAATTTGCCGCGAACGACAAGCTAGACACAATTTTAACAAGTCATAGAGTGCGGAGTCGTAATGTTTGTTCCATAGGTCAATGAGTAACAGCCAAACATATGTTGAAAAAACCTGAGTTTACTTTGCGCGATCAGGAAAAAGTTGATGAGATTGTTTATCATCATTTGATAATTATTCTTCCACACCTGTTTGTTTCCGTTATAATTTTAGTTTTGGATTTTTTTCTAATGTATTATTTATTTTTGCAGGGCTGGTGGGGCGTCACCTTGTTTGCCGCGGTTATCTTGGCGGTAATTTTTTACATTTTACGTTTATCGTTTTTGTATAAGAAAAACAGATTTATTTTGACCAATGAAAGAATTATTGATTGCGAACAAGTGGGCTTTTTTGAAAAATTCGTCAATGAGATATATTTAGACAAGGTGGTCGAGGCCAAGGCTGTAATCAAAGGACTTAGCGCTTCGATTTTTCGTTATGGCAACCTGAAGTTGATCTTGAATGACGAACTTGGTCCGATTGAATTTTATAAAATTTCGAACCCGCTCCGTTTGCAAAACAAAATCAATGGTTTGGCTCAAGACCGCGCAGTCATTATTCATAAAGAACCGCAGGCCTGCGCTCGTTCGGTTGATTTGATAATGGCTGAAATAGGAATTTTGAATAAGACTGAGAAAGAGGAGGTTATTCGTCGGATTGAGGATCTTCTCCGTGAAAATGAGTAATCAGCCTTCGCTGAAAGCTACGGCTGACAGGTGGAGTAACCGGACAGTGTTTGGTTAGATCGCAAAGTTGTGGTATAATTGGGCTATGCGAAAAAAATTTTTAGCAATATTGAAGCATGGCCTTCCGGCTCGTCTGTTTTTGATATTTGGTGTTATTTTGGTAGTGTTTTTTACTCTGGGAGTAGTTAGAGAATATTTTAAACGTTTGGAATTGGATAAGGAATTGTCCGGCTTGGAACAAGAGCTGGACAATCTGAAATTCAAGAAGAAAACGTTTTTAAGCTCAATTGAATCGTACAAAAGCGACTTTTTTTTAGAGCAGGAAGCGCGGACAAAATTTAATTTTAAAAAACCCGGTGAAAAAGTGGCGATTATTCCAGTTTCGAAGTTTGAGAATACGGTCGCTGGTTCAAAAATACAAACGTCCAATGCTCAAACTTCGGTCGGTTATCGCGGTCTTGCCAAGATTAACAGTCTTGCTTGGTGGAATTACTTTTTTGGAGAAAAAAATATTTAATAATTTTGATGATTTATGGAAAATTTAAATGAAGAAACAGTACAGACGAACAATGATAGTGTTCAAAAAGAATCAGCCCTTGAAAAAATCGAACGATGGTTTTCAAAGGTGTTCGAACAAATAAAAAGCGCTTTGAAAAAAATCAATAAAAAGATTTTGATTATTGTCGCCGCCGTATTAATTTTGGTTATTTTTATTTTGGCAATGATTGGCCTCAGCGTCTACAAATTTCATTTTGAAAACAATTTTACCCGCGGATTGATGCGGGTCTTGCCGTATCCGGCGGCGCTCGTTAATGGGCATATTATCAGTTATTACGACTGGCAGACTGAGGTCACGGCGGTCATGAAATTTAATCAAAAGAAATTCGGTACTGCCAAACTGGAAGAAATCGAGAAAGAGGTTATGAATAAGCTCATCTATGAGAATTTGTTGCGTCAATTGGCTAAGTCGCACAAAATCGTTGTCGAAGAAGATGATATAAATAAAAACACCAGCGTCATCGCAAACCAGCTGGGCGGAGTGGAAGCGCTCAAAAAAAATGTTTTTGACTTTTTTGGTTGGGATATTGAGGAATTCAAAGCAAGAATCGTTTATCCGGAAACTTTGAAGGAAAAATTGCAAGCAGAACTTAAAAATTCAAAAAAGTCGCAGGACGCGACTAAGAAAGAAGCAAGTGATCTTCTGGAAGAGCTTAAAGACGGAAAATTAGCTTTTGAAGAAGCAGCGCAAAAATATAGTGACGACAAGGTTTCCGGAGCCAAGGACGGCGATCTTGGCTTTTTCCCTCGCGGCGTGATGGTTAAAGAATTCGAGGAGGTGGCTTTCAATTTGAAGCCGGGAGAGCTGAGCGGCTTGGTGAAGTCAGACTTCGGATATCATATTATCAAGTTGGTTGAAATCAAGCCTGCAGACGAGAAGACCAAAACTGAAGAACAAATTAAAGCCAGTCATATTCTCATTGCCTGGCCGTCTTTTACTGATTATTTTAATGATTACAAGGCTAAAGCGAAAATTACTAAATTCGTGGCGCTAGATAAGTAATCAATATTTGTGGCGCTCGTTAATAGTGCCTGTTTAACAGCCGAAGGCGAGCCCCGGATCGCAGTCCGGGGGAACTCGCGACCTCTGCGTTATTAATCATTAACCAAATTCGTGGCGTTCGTTAATAGTGCCTGTTTAACAGCCGAAGGCGAGGATCGAACTCGCGACCTCTGCTTTACGAAAGCATTGCTCTACCAACTGAGCTACTTCGGCGCATACTATTTTGAACGAACAGCACTATCATAGAGAAAAATTATGAAATTGGCAAATTTTAGAAAATCGGTTTTGAGCGGTATGATGATAATGTTCGTTGTTGCTTTGTTTGCTGTTGTCCCGATTAAAGCATTGGCGATTACACTCATTACTGATATTAATATTGACACTGCGGCTTTGAGTAGTGGTTATACGGTTGAGAGTCAGAATGGTAAATTTAAGTTGGGAATTTTTCCTGAAGTTTTGTCAGAAGAATCGCGCGTGGTGCTGAAGCAGTTTGATAGAAATGAATATACCTTTCCGGGGGACTGGACGGCGGTCAGCGATGTGTATGAATTTGATATTTATAATAAGGACGCTTTTAAAAACAAAAAACCATTAATTATCAGGATCAGTGCTGATGCAGAGAGTACGCATTTGAAGAAGGTGTTTTTTTGGAATGGCGTTTCCAGTGAATGGTTGGAGTTACCGTCGACGGTGATTGACGCTCAAACAATGAATTCTGTTTTGCATTTGCCGTATGCCAAAGTGGTTCTGTTGTAGCACAATTCAATTTTGCAATTTGGGGAGGCGAGTTGGTATAAATATAAAGGTTGCGCTTGCGCTGCTTCGCCGGATTTTCCGAAAGGCACGAAACTTCGAGTTACTAATTTGGATAATAAACGTAAAATAATAATTGCTGTAAATGATTTCGGGCCGGATCGCGGTTTGTTTCCAAAAAGAATAATCGATCTCGACAAGACAGCCTTCAAAAAATTGGGTTGGTTGAGTTGGGGGACACTCAAGAACGTATTAGTTGAAAAAGTAAAAGAAGAATAAAAAAGTATGATAAAATTTCGTCACGCGACTAAATTTTACGCGCCTGATATTTACGCGTTGAAGGGGGTTAGCCTGCATATCATGCCGGGCGAGTTTGTTTCCATTATCGGACAGAGCGGTAGCGGAAAAACAACGTTGGTCAAGCTTTTGATTGCCGAAGAGCGTCTGACGAGCGGCTCGGTTATAATTTCCGGCTGGGACATTTCCAATATTCATCTGCGCGAAGTACCGATTTTACGGCGTCAGATTGGTGTGGTTTTTCAGGATTACAAACTTTTGCCGCGGAAAACAGTTTTTGAAAACATTGCTTTCGCGCTTGAAGCTTGCGGCGCTTCCAACAGTAAGATTGATAAAATAGTCCCGCAAATATTGAAAGTTGTCAGCTTGTCTGATAAAGCGGATAAATATCCGCAGCAATTGTCCGGCGGAGAACAACAGCGAGTGGGCATTGCGCGCTCCTTGATTCATCGGCCGAAAATCTTGGTAGCTGATGAGCCGACCGGCAATTTGGACATGGCTAATACCAGAGAAATTATTGATTTGCTGGTTAAGATAAATGAACTTGGGACTACCGTGCTGCTCGTTAGTCATGATCGCGAAGTGGTGAATATGCTCAAAAAAAGAGTAGTGGCGCTTGATGGCGGACAAATCGTGAGCGATCAGAAAGTGGGGAGATATATATTATAGAAGCATTTAAGCATAGAAACATTGAAGCACTAAAGCAACGGAGCTGTAAAAAAAATAAGAAATCAAGAAAACAAGAACAACCTTCCAAGCACTCTGTACTATCTGTATGCCTGCCCCGTACTTAATATGGAATAATTATAGTACAGGGCATATCTGTAACATAAATAAAAATATCCGCCGGGAGCAGATCCGCCTTTGGCGGGAAAATAAAAATATGAGCTATGCGTTTTTTCGCGTATTAAAATTTGCTTTTCAGGATTTTTATCGTAATTTTTGGTTGTCAATCGTGACGATTACGGTTTTGGTTCTGGCGCTTTTGTCCATTAATGTTCTGGTGTCGCTGAGCGCTGTTTCGGAAAAAATGATAAGTTCGGTTAAAGACAAAATTGATGTCAGCGTTTTTTTTAAACGTGATATTACGCAATCCAAGATTGATAATTTTCAAGAAAAAATGAGAAAGCTGCCCGAAGTGAAAGAAACCAATTTTATTGCCAAGAATCAAGCGCTCGAAACGTTCAAGAAGACGCACCAGGATGACGCGAGTATTATGGAGGCGCTCAAGGAAGTGGAAAAGAATCCCTTGTCAGACGCACTCATCATCAAAGCGCAGGATACCGAGGATTATGAAAAGATTTTGAATGTTTTGAATTTACCGGAAAATCAAGAAATTATCAAATATCAAAATTTCACCAACCACAAAAAAATTATCGAACGAGTCACGGTTTTTAGCGATAAAGTAAAAAAATTCGGCATCGGCTTGTCAGCGATTTTTTCTTTGATCGCGGTTTTGATTGTTTTTAACGCGATTCGCGTGACCATCTACACTCATCGCGAGGAAATCAGCGTCATGCGTTTGGTCGGCGCCAGTAATTCATTCATTCGCGCGCCGTTTTTGCTTGAGTCGATCATTTATTCCTTTATTGCCATGGGGCTCACTATCGTTATCTTGTATAGCGCGTTTGCCACGCTTAGTCCGTATTTGAGTTTATTTTTGGGAGCGTATGATTTCAACCTGGTGGAATACTACAATAATAATTTCTTGATTATTTTCGGATTGGAATTGGGCGCAGTGATTATCTTGAATGTGGTTAGCAGTGGTATTGCCATTGCTCGTCATCTCAAGGTTTAAGAGCTTTACAAAGGTATATATTTTTGCTAGATTAAAGGGGCGTT
>JBBTXH010000087.1:0-1047 GCA_038062385.1 Patescibacteria group bacterium | reverse complement strand
CGAGAAATAATTTTTGAAAAGAAAATGATTGGCAAGAAGAGATCGTTAAAAGCGGTTGCGGAAAAAACGCAGTATTATTGTTTTGATCAAGAGTTGTCAATCGCCTGTCCGGCTGAATGGATCAAAATGGTTCGAGTCAAGCGTGAACAAGATGATACCATGCAAATAGTCCGAGGGTTAGCAACTGCCGGGCTTCCCGTTAGAATGGCGTCACTCAAAGAAGCCCGCCTTCGCCCATTATGCGATTCAGGGCTTCGGCGTGGCAAGGAGGAAAAAAATGAAATCGCTCAACATAAAAGTGGTGGGAGTGGGCGGCATTGGTTGCTGTCTTTTGCCCTGTTTGGCCAGATATTTACAGTTTCAGTCGGAGAGAAATGTCCGGCTGACGCTCATTGACGGCGATACTTATGAACCACGAAACCGAGAACGCCAGTCGTTTCAAGCGCTCGGCAACAAAGCTATTGTTAAAGCAGATGAGTTGAGGCAAGAGTTCCATGGTTTGAGTATGCACGCTGAACCGCGCTATCTGGATGACAAAAACGTGATTGAATTTATCCGCGAAGGCGATATTGTTTTTTCGTGCGTGGACAGTAAATTTATTCGCACCAGAAAATACATTTCCGATCGCGCGTTGGAGCTGGATGATGTTCTAATAATTTCCGGCGGTAATGAACTGACTCACGGTAATGTGCGTTTTCATTGGCGCCAGTCTGGAAAAAATTTGACTCTACCACTGGCGAATAAATATCATCCGGAAGTTGAAAATCCGCGAGGCGTTGATGAGCCTATGCCGGGATGCGGGGTCAGAGTGAAAAGCGAACCGCAGATTGTGATCATGAACAATCTGGTGGCTAGCATTATGCTTTCCGGATTTTACGCTTTTCTTGAAGCTAAGCTTGATTATGATGAAGTTTACATGGATATGTTGACCGGCAATGTGCGAACTGTCCGGCGAAAGCGTTGAGGAGGAAAAAATGAAAAGGTCAGCGGTTGTCAAACCGAAAAGAATGATAGAGATTGAATCCGTGAAGCAACTTCTCAGGGATT
>JBBTXH010000086.1:0-7121 GCA_038062385.1 Patescibacteria group bacterium | reverse complement strand
GGTATGACATTTTTAAATCCCTGGAAGTATGACATTTTAACTTCCCGTTGACATTATAGAATAATCAGTTGACACGATGAAATATTTCTGTTAAGCTAGCTCCGTTAAGGAGGTGAAAAATGAGGTTCATTAAAAATATCCTGGAGTATTTCTACGACAATGATCTATTGCCGTTCACGAGAAAAAATTACGCCAATTACATTACTTTGGTCGGTTCATGGATTTCCAGAATTTCACTGTACTTGTTTTTTATTTTTTTGTTTGGTTCTTCGCCTACGATTCAGTTGTTCTTGAGCTGCGCTATGCGGCGATCGCGTTGTCGATCGTGGCTTCGATTTTTGACGCGCTCGACGGTTATTATGCCAGAAAAAATAATTGCGTGACGAAGTTGGGACAGATTTTCGATCCGCATCATGACAAAGTGCAGTACATTTGCAAAACAATTTCATTGTTGATGGACGCGTTTGTCTTTTATCAAGTTTCCGGAGAAATTATTTATCCGGTTTTCGGCGTAATTCTCTGCTACGTCAGTAGCGAGCGCGATGAAACGGTCGGTTTCCACCGGCAATGGGCCACGCTGGTTTCAAACGCAATAGAACTTTCAGCCAGGCCAAGCGGTAAGTGGCGGACGCGCGTGTGTTTCAGTGGCATACCGTTGCTGCATGTGCTCATTGCACCAATGAGCGCGCCACTATTATTCATGATTGTCAGTTTGCTTTTGACCGCGGTGACGATCTGGTCGCTCTATGACTATGTCGGCGGTTATCGCAAAGAGATTAAAAAGTTTTTGAGAAGACAGTAAAAATAAGCCGCTCCTGAATCAGGGACGGCTTTTGAATTTCTGATCTTCGTTAGGTTGACATATTTATATTATTACGTATAATCAATTGATTGGAAAGGAGGCGAAATGTTTGATTGTCAGAATGAGGGAGGTTGCGGTAAATGTCCAAGATTTATGGAATGTTCCTTTGAAATTAAGAATGCTTTTAGCGAAAGAAAAATAGAAGAATTGCGTGAGTTTATTCCTATTGTTTGCGTTCAACGGATGGATATTGTTGATGAGTTGGTTGAGATTCTTCAGAGTAGAGCCGAACAGAACCCATCGCTGGCGGAAGAGGTCGCGCGATTTGTTCTCGCCCTGGATAAAGCAACGAGAAAGGTTCAGAGATTGATTCGCGCCAAGTCGCGGATAGTGCGGATAATTGAAAACGGCGCGACCGAAGATGACGCTTTTCGATTTATCAGGCAAGGGCCGGACGAGGCCTCGATGTTGCTGGTTGTGCTCGGTGATATGTGCACTAAAGAATTTTATAAACGAGCGATCGCGCTCTGCCGCGAACTGGCGAGAAAAGATGATGAGTATTCATCTATGCTGAAAGGACTGGATCAATTTGCCAATATGCGGGTAATGGAAAAAGTTTCCGTTCTTCTTAAACAAACAAGGGATCAACCGCAAAACCCGAGTTTGAATTAACAAATAAGCCGCCCCTGAATCAGGGACGGCTTTTGATTTTGGTTAGTAATATGAACGTCGCTTACTGAACGGGTCATTGTGCCAAAAAAAGATTTGCAGTCCAATGGCCGTTAAAAACCCAAAGATGAAGAGTAGCCACGAAGCGAGTTTTGACGGCTCAATCGTATCTTTCAGATATTCAAATTCAGCCATGTGGCGACGTTCGAATCTTTCTTTTACTTCAGTTTCAATTTTGTCCAGAATTTTCTCACCATCAAAATTCGAATAACTTTCCAGAAGAGTTACGCGCAAATCTTCCTTGAACTTTTCATTTTTTGCCCAGCTGACCACGCCAGCCCAGCTAACCTTCGGAAATTGCGGCGCGCCCAGCACCACAATGAAATCATTCTTTTTTCCGCCGAGCCATGATTCAGTAAATGCCTTGAGGTAGGATTGGTCTTCTTCATTCACCACAATTACGATGATATTGACTTGTTTCTTCGGACCCAGTCGTCCGTTGATTTCAGAAAGTTTCTGATTTAGCTGGCCAAGACCCGGGATGGTGAGGCCAACAGCGATGAACCGATTGGCGCGATAATGGTCAAACACTTTCGGATGATCGGGAATTTTCTTTTCGAATTTTTCCGGAATGCCTTCTCGTTTCATGACTGCGTCAGGATTGCCCTGAATGTAGTTGACGTAGGTGTGTTCAGAAGCCGTGGGATCGCCGATCGTGATTATTTTATAGCGAAGCGGCTCAGCGGTTCCCGGAGCATTACAGCTGTCGGCATAGACGATTTCGCCAAGACCGTTCTTCGCTTGCCAGCGTGTATCTTGCGAATGCCGATAACAGGTTGAACAACTTTCGTGGCACGATTTATTATCGCCTGAACCAGAACAAGATTGATGACAAAAACAATCGTAACTGTGGCAACAATGGACGTTATCTTTCCACTTAGTTGTAATCGTACTATTCAGAAGTTCAGTGTCACTGGTCGCGCTATGGAGCGCGATCGCGTAGCCGATGCCAATCACCGCGATACTGACAGCTTCCTGAACCGCGAGTTCTTTCCATGTAATTTTTCCCTTGCCGAGGAGCCATCCGACCAAGCCAATTACGACCGGAACAAGTAGCAATGTTAAAAGGAGCATGTTGTTTTCCCCCTTTCTTTGGGTTAGAGCCAACACGTAATTATAGTTGAATTTTATAAATTGTCAAGAGCATATCTTGGCAGTTTTATTTTAAAGTAGTTGACTGGTCTAACGGAATGGCGCTGGTGTATAAAAAGTTGTAATTAATTATTATTGTGGTATAATTATACCACAATAATAATTAATCTTATTCTATGACAAAACAAATTAATTTTGGCGAAGTTCTAAAAAACTTGAGAATTAAAAAAAATTTAACATTACGGGAAGTCTGCGAACAAATAAATTATGACTACAGCAATTGGAGTAAGGTGGAGCGCGGAGTGTTGTCGCCGCCGAACGATGAAGTGGCGCTCAGACGATGGGCAAAGGTTCTCGGCTTAGAATCGGAAAATAAAATTAGAGAATTTATAGAGATGGCGCAGATCTCTCAAGGAATTATTCCGGAAGCAGTCATGTCAAAAAGAAACGTCATGGAGCTTTTGCCGGCCTTTTTTAGAACGTTGAGAAACGCAAAACCAACTAAAGAAGAAGTAGATAAGTTGATTGAATTAATTAGAAATTCATGAGTAGTCTGGATTATCGTATAATTAATATTCCATATATTCCAAATAGTGAAATAGAAAGTAAAGCGGCCGGTTTTAGGGAGCAATATTGGGATGGCAAAATTCCCGTTGATATAGAGAGAATAATTGAGATTAAGTTGAAAATGAATATAGTGCCAGTAAAGAATATGAATGAATATTGCGATGCGGACGCTCTTATTTCCTCAAATTGGGAAAATATTTTTGTGGATGAAGGAAGGTTCGTGGATGAGCGTTATCTAGATAGATTGAGATTCTCTTTTGCTCACGAATTGGGGCATTTCAATATGCACAAAAAATTATATGAAACATTTGATATCAGGGCAGTTAGCGATTTTTATCGTTTTATCAGTGAAATAGATGAGAAACAGTATGGCTATTTGGAAACGCAAGCAAATAAATTCGCGTGTGCATTATTACTGCCCAGAGAAATGTTGATAGCAGACGCTAATAAATTATATAATATTCTAAGCAGTGAATTGGATGTTGGAAATGTTGAGTTGGCCGCAGTTATAAACGCATACATAGCAAAACCAATCGCATTAAAATATGGTGTTTCTGATTATTGCGCTGAAATTGCGCTTAACAGTATAAGAAATAAAGAGAATGGGGGATAACGGTTTCGCCAATAGGAAACAATCAAACAAAAAGCCACTTATAAAAGCGGTTTTTTTGTTTGGAGCGGGATACCGGAATCCCCGCCTGCCAATTTTTTTTGGAGCGAGTGATGGGAATCGAACCCACGATTCGACCTTGCCCGTCCTCCGCAGTAGCAATTGGAGCGAGATACGGGAATCGAACCCGTGTCCCTAGCTTGGGAAGCTAGTATACTGCCACTGTACTAATCTCGCCGGCAACTGCTACGGAGGATGGAGGAAGGTCGCGTATTGCCACTATATTACACTCGCAAATTCATATGGCGGGCAGGGGACCGGCGACTCTTGCTTGGGAAGCAAGCGTATTGCCACTATACTAATCCCGCCAATATTTATGTTAAATTGACGCAAGATAATCATAGCAGTTGTAATGCTTCTGTAAAGGTATTGACAAAAATATTAAAATTGTGTATTATGTTGTATTGAACATTAGCATACAAGGCGTATTCAGGGCACGTGGGAGAGTCGCTAAACAACCAAAAGGAGGTGCGGTGATGAAAGGGTTCTATCAAGCGATTACGATTTTGTGTCTGGTTGCTTTTACGGTCGTTGTGACAGGCTGTGGTGAAAACAAAACGATTTGTCTTAAGGAAGGATGCCATACGTTTGTGCAGTATGGATTTTTTAATGAAGAAGACAGAAATCCGAATGTACAGTATCAGGTAGTTACTTGGAATGTAATTTGGGGCATTGTTTTAGTAGAAACAGTCGTTATGCCAATCGTTCTGTTTGGTTGGAGTTTGTACGAACCGGTCGGTCCAACGGCAGAGAGTATTCCGGGAGCGCTGGGGTCCCAAAGCAACCGGTAATTCATACTAACCTCGTCCTTCATAAGGACGGGGTTTTATATTTTATTTAAAAGAGTTAAGATGGAAACAAGGATCAAGATGCGATAAATTTATGAAAAACAGAATACGCCTAGTTGACGGCTTCAAAATCAGAAATACTATCGACGTTGATTTTTCAGTAATCGGAGATCACCGCGTTTATCCTTATATTGAGAAAGGAGAGGTTTGGTTTGACCGCGCGTTTATCAAAGAAAAAAATTTCTTTATTAAATTGTTTAAAAATCGGTTGTTGTTAATGAAAAAGTATGGTTACGAGCGAGCGAAAGAGATATTACGGACGCAAACCAATTCAACAGCTCAAAAAAAGATTAAAAGAAAAATCATAAAAAAAGAAAAAAACTTAACGATTTATTTGGTTGATGGCGCAAGGGTAAGAAAAACGCTTGATCCGAGTTTTTGTTTTGGCGGACATTGGAAGGTTTATAAATATATTCCGAAAAATGAAATCTGGATTGACAACGCCACGTTGCCAAAAGAGAGAAAGTATGTTATTGTCCATGAAACGTATGAATTAAAATTAATGAAAAAAGGAATGAATTATAATAACGCTCACGACTTCGCCACGGCCGCGGAAAAATCAGCTCGCAGAAATGATGGAGTAGCGCATTATCTCAAAGATTAAAATATGTTGTTGCCAAAAAAACTGGAAAAAAACAGTCAAATCAATTTCGTTCACACTTCTTCACCCACTTCAAATGCGGAAATGAAGCAGTTTTTGAAATTCGTGGAGAAGTTGAGAAAGGATTTTCCGGAAATTGATGTTTTTGACGTTGATAACAAAGCTATTGATTTGCGTTATTTGGCGGCGTCAGAAAATGAAAGATTGAAAAAGCTCAGACAGGCGATCAAAACCGCTGATTGGCTGGCGCCGATTTACGGAGGAACCGGTTGCGGAGATATTATTCGTTATTTGTCAAAAGAGAATTTATCCATGTTGAAACGTCGTCGACCGATTGTTAATGGTTTTAGCGACACCACTTTTCTGATAAATTATTTGTATTTTAAATTGAAATTGATTACCTTTTCTTTTTCCAACGCTTTTGGCTTTTCAAGCCATAGCAATTTTGAATTTTTCAAAAAGATTGTTTCCGGAGAAGTTGAAAGATATGAATATGATCGCAAAGCGTACAAATGGCTTAATCCAAATCAAGGCCCGAAAGAAAAAATTGAAGGCATTGCCATTGGCGGCAACTTGAGCACTTTCCGCGATTTGCTGGATGTTTGCGATATTCGTCCGCGGTCGTGGGAAGATTATATTTTATTTATTGAAGATGTGGGCGTTGATTTGGAGGATTTGCACAGGATTTTAATTTCTCTCGACGCTAAAGATGTTTTTATGCACATCAAGGCCGTGGTCATTGGAGCGATGGATGAGCGTTTGTTCAAGCAATCATGGACAAAACTTAATTTTATTTTCGGCAAGAGATTGCAGGTTGATCATATTTTTGAATATTTGATCAGCGACGTGATTGAAGAGAGAAATGATTTGCGTGAACCGCTGTATATTTTAAATGTTGATAATTTCGGCCATGGAATTTTCAAAGATCAGATGATTATTCCGATCGGCGCGAAAACCATTATTCATCCGGATGGCAGGATTGAATTTGAGGGGCCGTTTGTGGAATGAGAAAACACAAAAAAATAAAAAGCCGCTTGTGTGATAACAAGCGGTTATTGTTTTTCCTAAACATTTAATCCGCAACAGTTGCTGCCGCAGGCAGTGTAGTTTGGGTCACTGTGGCAACGGCATCGGCAACGCGTAAGCTCATATTCCAATTTGCCGATGAATGATTCATTGTACCGGTCTTCAGCGGCTCGGACATCAGTTCGCGTTTGCTGTTCGGCCGCGACTGCTTCGCGAGCAACACGTTCTCCGCTCGCAGGATCACGAAGTTGCAGTTCGCTTAAGGCATTATTGGCTCTGCCGGAATATTGCTGGTAATAGTGGCTGCTGGGGTGATGATTTCCAGCCTCTCTGCGGCAGTTGATGGCTTCTTGCTCAAGTCGTCGAGCCTCCTCAGGAGACAATTGCGGGGTTTTTGGTTTACCGTGTTTTTCCTCCCACTCGCGAACATAACCGTCTCGATCTTTTAAATACCGTTCCATGTCAAAGTCGTCAGCCACGACTATCCTCCATCTAACGCGAAGTAGCGTTAGTCAATATCGTTGAAGCACATGGATATATATTGTTCAATGCCAATGAGCGGTTTTGCATAACGTAAATAATAACAAAACATCTGTTTTATTTTAAATTTAACAACAAAAAACCTCCAACATTACGTTGAAGATTTTTTGTTTGGAGCGGGTAGCGGGAATCGAACCCGCGTCCTCAGCTTGGAAAGCTGTAATAATAGCCACTATACTATACCCGCGGAATGGGTGAAATGGTAAAAAATGTGTGCTATCGATCAACAATTTAAGGTTTGAGAAT
>JBBTXH010000085.1:0-1443 GCA_038062385.1 Patescibacteria group bacterium | reverse complement strand
CTTCAATTGACTTTAATTGTTTTCCTTGCAAACAGCTACTGCTCGGACAATGAGGCGAACAAAAAAAATTCAGTAAAAGCTTCAATTCAATCAAAGAAACAACTTTCACAGGAAAAACTGCAGGTCGTGACAGCTCTCAGCGTAAAACTTGAAGAAAAAAAGTCGAAGCTCGCTGAAGCCAAACAAAAATTTAATTCGGCAATTCAAAGTAGCGCCGATGAACTCAACGCCGAAAACACTAAAAGCAATCTTCAAAGCTTTGAGCAATCAATGAGCAATCAAAAAATCGCCAATTGCTTGCAGTTTATTCAGAAAGCCTCTGCTTACAAGGAATTGGTTGAAAATGAACTCCAATTGACCGATAACAGCCTCATTGAACTTGACGCGACCGCCAAACTACTTAACTTGGATCTCATTATGTTGGACGGCATGGCTGAAGAAAAGCTGGAAGAACTGCTGAGCAAACTTGATCTGACTATCAAGGACATTACTCCGCAAGCCAATGAGCTTATTCTTCCGCCTGATCCGGGCAACAAAAAACCACTGGAAACACTATATGATGAATATGTTGTTAAAGTCAGAAAACAAAAGGAACTTGAAGCGCAAAAACAAGCGCAAGAAGCTGAATTGATAAAAAAACAGGAAGAATTAAGAATAAAAGAAGAAGAGCGCAAGAAATTAATTCTCGAACCGAACAGAACAATGACGTTCACCGACTCAACTCGTCCTGGGCGCCACAAGCTACGTTGGTGTCCTGACAAAAACCTACTGGCTGTTCTGGACTTCCCAGATTTAGTGATTTGGGACTTCGGTGCAAATTCAATTCTAAAAATCCCGCAAAACGTCGTGGATGCCATCTGGATACCATCCGGAAATGGCGAACAAATAATTTTATTGACCTACTCGGAAGACGCTGAATTCAAAACATATTATTCTTTGAAATACTGGTCAGTGAAAACGAACGCGTTAATTTCAGAACGTAAGCTGAATGAAGTCGGTTTGTCGCACGACGAGCAACCCTATAATAAATTTATCGGCTGGTCGGGAAATTTCCTGGCTCTCGGCGGAGAATCAAGTTCATTTCTTATTTGGGACAATTGGCGCAAATCAATCGCCAAATTAGTACAAGCTGATGAATTTGTTTGGCGCGATGAAACATCTTTTTTCTACGTCGTCGGCAGTGTAATCTATGTTTTTGACTTGAAAACATCGAACAGCTGGGGGTTATATAATCAATGCCGCGATGAATCTGATTTGATCGCTTCACGGCAATGCCCTGATTACATTCGCCTCGCCTGGAATAAAAAAAACGGACTACTAGCCGCCAATATGCGCTATCCGCAATCAGCCGCTCCGCCGAAAATCACGATTGATTTCTTTAATCAAGAAAAGAAAACCAGAAAAACAATATCGCAAATATGATAATGTCTGTAGACACCATCT
>JBBTXH010000084.1:0-2546 GCA_038062385.1 Patescibacteria group bacterium | reverse complement strand
AGGATTTGCAGAAAATCCTTTAGTAATTGACAATGATCAGTTAACAGCGCTTAGCTTTTTTTCAAAAATAAGCCAACTTCGCGGTCAAAAGCTCGATGATTTTTGTAGAGCGGCTCTCGTGCAGTGCAGTAATCTAAAATAATTTGTTCATCGCAGAGTTGTTATTTACGGAGGAAGATTGATTAACGCGTGAAACAGGGGTGGAGGCACTCCTCCGCCCTTTCTTATTAAAATAAATATCTGATTTCAAATAATCAGGTGTTTTTTATTTTTCGGAAATATTGACTTGTCGAGCGGGCATGACAGGAAAAACTGAAATTATCCATGGTGAAATTATTCAAGTCAAATTTTTGATGACTGTGGAAAACAGTTTGATTGCGCCTTGTGGTAATAACGAATATAATGTAAAACAGTTGTACAGATATTATATTTTATGACACAAGATAATCTAAAAGAGATTTTTAAATTTTCAGAGTTTAAACCAGGACAAAAAGAGGTTGTGGACAGTATTTTGGCCGGTCATGATACGCTGGCCATTATGCCGACCGGTGGCGGCAAATCTTTGTGTTATCAAATGCCGGCTTTGCTTAATAATAAAGTAACGATTGTTATTTCACCGCTCATTGCGCTCATGAAAGATCAGGTTGATGGTTTGAAAGCGCGCGGTATTGGCGCGGCTTTTATCAATAGTTCGCAGGATTATTCTGAAATCCAAGCGGTTTTGAATTTTATTAAATCAGGACAAATTAAACTTTTGTATATCGCGCCGGAAAGATTAAAGAGCTCAAGTTTCCAAAACATGTTTCAGAATCTTGGCGTTTGTTTGGTGGCCGTGGACGAAGCGCACTGCGTGTCCAATTGGGGGCATGATTTTCGGCCGGATTATATGCTGATAAATGAATTTGTGGCGAAATTCTCGGAGCGCCCCATTGTTGCTGCTTTTACAGCCACCGCCACGCCTGAAGTTCGGGCGGATATTATCAAGCATCTTGGTTTGCGCGAGGCTAAGGTTTTTGTGCGCGGATTTGACCGGCCGAATTTGAAATTGAGTGTTGAAGATGGCTTGTCCGAACATAATAGGGAACAACTGGCTTTGGAAATTATAAAAAAAACAAATGGTTCGGGTATTCTTTACACTTTAACGCGGAAAAATACCGAGCGTCTGGCCGGTTGGTTGCAACAAAACAAGATTAGCGCGGTGGCTTATCACGCCGGACTCAATACCGCTCTTCGAAAACAAGTGCAAGAGGACTTCATGGAAAATAAATATAAAGTTATTGTCGCCACCATTGCTTTTGGCATGGGCGTTGACAAGGCGGATATTCGTTTTGTCATTCATCTCGGTCTGCCCGCCAGTTTGGAAAATTATTATCAGGAAGCAGGCCGCGCCGGACGCGACGGAGAGCCGTCTGAATGTTTTCTTCTTTCCAACGGAAAAGATTTCGGCTTACAATCTTATTTCATTAAAAAGAGTAAAGAAGACATGATGGAGCAGGGAAATAATATTACGGAAATGAATAAAGTGGTGAATATTAAATACAGAAAATTGGATGACATGAGGGCTTATGCTCAAGCAATGAATTGCCGCCGGAAAATAATTTTAAATTATTTTTCCGATCCTGAAATAAAAAATTACACTGACAATTGTCGCAATTGCGATGTTTGTTTGAACGAACGTTTGATTTCAAAACCAATAATTAAAAAAATTGTCAGAACAATGCCGTCAAACCAGTTTGTTCAGATGAACTATCCGGAGAATGGGCCGAGCTTTGACGAGACGCGGGCTTTTGAGCTGAAGGTTGGTTTGGCTGGTCATGATCGCCCGGCGCTTGAGGTTGACCGAGGGTTTGTGCTTGGAGAAGACGATCAACCGGAATTGCCGGAAACTTGTTTAAAGACTGTTGATCTATATAAACAAAAATTTTCGCTTGAACAAATAGCGAAAATACGTCAGTTTGGGGTTAGCACGATTTTTGGCCATTTAATCCGCTGGTACGCGAGCGGCGGAGAATTGAATTTTTCTGATTTTGTTTCAGTTGAAGAACAAAAACTGATTCTGGCTGCTCTGGCCACGGCCGGTGATGATTTGAAATTGAAACCAATTAAGGAAAAATTGCCGGAGACGATCAGTTATGAAAAAATAAAATTGGTTATAGCCAAGGTTCAGCGGGTCAGGTTGTAACTTTTCAAAGCTTCTTTAGTTGTAAAATATAGTAGCGTTGTTTACGGTTAGTTTTATAGATTCAATGATTATTTAAGAAATTAGTTTATCGCGATTCTCCGAAGGGTTACTTTTTGACGCCAAAAAGTAACCAAAAAGCGCCGGGGTGAACAATTGCGTGGTTCTAACCACTTTCGTGGTTCTGAAAACGGCAAGAGTTCACCCCGGACCCCGTGAAATGCAATGTTATCGCAACGAATTATTGATAGGAAAGGAGTTGTTTAAACTGTAAACAACGCTACCAATTCCTACAAATAATTATAGAATAATCAGTGTCGCACGGAAGTGATAATGTCATACTTGAGGGAAGTTAAAATGTCATACC
>JBBTXH010000083.1:0-3962 GCA_038062385.1 Patescibacteria group bacterium | reverse complement strand
ACAGAACGAAAGAACAGTCTAGATCGATTCGTAACATTGTAGTGATTTGCCTGTCCGCCGTAGCCCTGAGCCGCGTCGAAGGGGCGAAGGCGGATAATTTGTAGCCATAACCTATGACCGAAAAAGAACTAAACCGCATTCCTCCTCAAAGCATTGAAGCCGAGCAATCACTCCTCGGCGCGCTTTTGATTGATAAACGCGCTTTTGACAAAATGGCGGATATCACTGAACCTGATGATTTTTATAAAGACAGCCACCGATATATTTATGAAGGCATGCTCACTTTGTATTCCAAACAAGAACCAATTGATATTTTGACCGTTTCAAACATTCTCGAAGAAAGAAAACAAATTGAAATAATCGGCGGACGCAGTTATCTCGCCAGTTTATCGCAACTCGTACCAACCTCGAGTCACGTTGTTCAATACGCGCACATTATAAAAAAGAAAGCTACTTTGCGGCGCTTGCAAAGCGTCTCGTCTGAAATTTCCTATTTGGCCGGACAAGAAGATGAAGAAATAGATTCATTGCTCGATTCAGCTGAACATAAACTGTTTTCAATTTCTCAAAGATTTTTAAAACAATCCTTTGTTCCAATCAGCAACATTCTCGGAGAAACCTTTGAACGCATTGACGACCTGCACAAAAGCGGCGGAAAACTGCGCGGCGTGCCGACCGGCTTCGCTGATCTGGACAATTTGCTCGCTGGTTTGCAACGATCTGATCTGATTATTTTAGCCGCGCGACCATCAGTTGGAAAAACATCTTTAGCGCTTGATATTGTCAGGCAAGTTGCGGTTAAGGCAAAAGTGGCAGTTGGTGTTTTCAGTTTGGAAATGTCCAAGGAACAATTGGTTGACCGCCTACTTTGCGCTGAAGCCAACGTGGATCTCTGGAAAATGCGCACCGGCAGATTGTCCGATCGCGAAGAAGACGATGATTTCCCGCGCATCGGACACGCTATGGGACTCTTGTCTGAATCACCGATTTTCATTGATGATTCAGCTTCATTAAACGTCATGGAAATCAGAACCAAAGCCAGACGCTTGAAATCTGAACATAACCTTGGATTGGTGGTCATTGATTACTTGCAACTCATGGAATCGCGCGCGAGCGCGGAAAATCGAGTTCAGGCGGTAGCTGAAATCACCCGCGCCCTGAAAGGCATTGCTCGTGAACTGGACGTGCCGGTGCTCGCTCTGTCGCAATTATCCCGCGCTGTGGAGATGCAAAAACCGGCCATTCCTAAATTGTCGAACCTGCGTGAATCGGGTTCCATCGAACAAGACGCTGACGTGGTGCTGTTCATTTATCGCAAAGCCGCTGACCGAAACTATCGCGAAGAAGAATTGACCGCGCAAGAAAAACATCTCGCTGAAATCCATATCGCCAAGCATCGCAATGGCCCGACCGGAAAAGTAAATTTGTATTTCGATGAAACTAAGGCATGCTTCAGAAGTCTTGATAAAAACTTCTCCAACAACTAAAAGACTAAGGGCTACAAATTACAAATCACTACAAATTTACAAATCGATCTGGACAGCCCAAAATCTTCTAAAAGACATAACAGTCAAAACCTATTTGTAAATTTGTAATGATTTGTAATTTGTAGCCGTCCACTATGTCGCTTTATCCAAAAATAATCAACGACCTAATCACCTCTTTCTGCGAACTGCCCGGCATCGGCCGCAAAGCCGCTGAAAGGTTTGTTTTTTATTTAATTAAACAAGACGCCAAACAAATTGAGCTGTTCGCGCAAAATCTTCAACTGCTCAAACAAAACAATTTCATTTGCCCGACTTGTTTCAATTTTTCCGAGTCGGCCGGCAGGTGCAATGTTTGTCTGGACAACAAGCGAGATAAAAATATTATTTGCGTGGTGGAAAGTTTTTACGATTTAAATGTTATTGATGCGACCGCTGAATACAACGGGCTGTACCACGTTCTCGGTGGAAAAATCGATCCACCGGAAGGTATTACTCCTGACAAATTAAAAATCGCTGAACTCGTTCAACGAATAAAACAAGAAAATATTCAGGAAGTTATCCTCGCTCTAAATCCTGATCTAGCGGGTGAAGGCACAATCATTCATTTGAAAAACATACTGAAACCTTTGAATGTTAAATTGACTCTCCTCGCGCGCGGATTACCCATGGGCGCGAATATTGAATACGCTGATGAAGCGACTATTTCTAACGCCTTGAAAGGCAGACGTGAAATAATTTAAAAAAAGACAAAAGAACGGCCACAATAGGACGTTCTTTTAAATTTCTTGCTTAAGGTTCTTTCTCATTGGAATAAACTGTTCCAAGACGAATCTTTGTATACGATTTGTGCATAATCACCGGACGATACCTCCTCGACCATGCCCTCGCTTTTTCTCTCGCCTTTTTCATTACTTCAGCAAGATACGCATACCTTCTCCCGCTTTTCATCGCAACCTCCTTTCATTTCAAACAAAAAGTCTAAGATTGTGTTTCGTTGTTTCTTTGCCTGCCTGCGCAGGCAGGCTTAAATGCTTTTATATTTTCACTACCTTGATCTGCGTAAACAATTGGCGATGACCGTGCTTTCTCTTATAACGTACTTTGCTTTTGAATTTGATGACATTAATCTTTCGAGCGCGGCCTTGCTCCAAAATTTCCGCTTCAACCTTGGCGCCTTTGATAAACGGATCGCCAACCTCAATTTTGGATCCATCTTCATCAGCCAAAAGCAAAACTTCTTCAAAAGCAACTTTCCCGCCTTGTTCGCCTTCAATTCTTTCAATCTTCAAAGTTTGATCCTTGGCGACCTTGTATTGCTTGCCTCCGGTTTTTATTACAGCGAATGACATAAAATTACGAATTACGAATTATTTACGAATCTACGAATGACTACGAATCTTTTGTGTAGGTAGATTGGTAGCAAATTCGTTCGCCATAGGACGAATGCGTCCTTCGGCGCATAATTAGTAACCACATAATACAGTATTATTTACCTTCCGTCAAGAGCTTGTTTTCACGCTTCTTTTTGCGGTAAATATAAGCCATAATAACCATAAAAACCGCCATCGCCAGCACAGAAAAAGACCAAAACCCAAAGCCATAATCCTGCAAATAATAAATGGCAATGCCGAAAACAAGGGCAATGGAATATAAGAAAAACACCGCCTGCTTCACGCTAAAACCAACTCGGAGCAACCGAAAATGCAAATGCAGATCATCGGCCGTTGAAAAAGGCGAACGTTTATCCAATAGTCTGCGAATTATCGTCCAGATAAAATCTAAAACCGGAATACTTAACAACATTAACGTCACCCCAACTTTACTGCCGGAAACAATTGACAATGAGCCGAGCAAGAATCCGGCCATGGTACTGCCGCCTTCTCCGAGAAAAATCGAAGCCGGGTTAAAATTAAAAACCAGAAATCCGGCAAACACGCCGAGCAAAATCATTGACAACAAGGCGACGTCAGATTGAAGGGTCTCACCTTTATTTAACGCAGTAAGAAAAATAAAAACTGCGCTGATCACGGTCATGCCGCTGACCAAACCATCCAAGCCGTCAAGCAATTTAGTGGTATAGATCATGGCCATGAGCCAAAGCAGAGTAAAAATGTCTGCGAACAAAGTTATTTTGTATGGGAAACCGCCGTACCAAAAAACATTGAACGTATAATCATTCAAATAAAATATTCCTTCGCCGAACGGATTGGTCACCCAATCAATGCCCAAACCGCAAACAATCACGCTTAAAACAGAAAGTATCGGCCAAACAATCTGCCATTTTGGTTTCAAGTTGTATTTATCATCCAAAAAACCTCCGCTTGCCAAAAACAATGTTCCAAGAAAAATTCCTAATAAATTTCTCATGGAAATCGTATCGCCGAGCAAATCAGTTGTAAAAAAAGAATACAAAAAAACCATCAGATTGAAACTCAAAAAAATTGCCAAACCGCCCATGCGGAGATGAGACAGCGG
>JBBTXH010000082.1:3748-29354 GCA_038062385.1 Patescibacteria group bacterium | reverse complement strand
TCTATTTAAATTTTAAACTTCACGAACGTTATCCGCGCGTCTTCTAAAATATCGTGCGCATAACACAGACAAAAAAGTTATGATTCAAAGAAACACCAAACATTATCAACCGTTCAGACGGCGTGGACCGCATACGCAGTCAGGTCTGCCGCAGAGAACGAATCGTCCGATCATCGCTGCACCGAAACCAATCGTTCCGGCCGTTAAGTCAGACGGCTCGCCGCGGTTGCGCATCATGGTCCTCGGCGGCCTCGAAGAAGTCGGCCGCAACATGACCGTGCTCGAATACGGTCAGGACATTGTCATTATCGACATGGGACTTCAATT
Source organism: Patescibacteria group bacterium (assembly GCA_038062385.1). Taxonomy (GTDB): domain Bacteria; phylum Patescibacteriota; class Patescibacteriia; order UBA11705; family JABHMO01; genus JBBTXH01. Next base: position 29,027 of record JBBTXH010000082.1, on the reverse strand, counting down.
CCCCGAGGAAGACATGCCCGGCATTGATTACATTATTCCGGACATCACTTATCTCAAAACAAAAATCAAAAACATCCGCGGAGTGATCATCACCCACGGACATTACGACCACATCGGCGCGGTCTCTCATCTCTGTCCGGAGCTGGGCAATCCGCCCATTTACACCGCTCCGCTCACTGCCGGATTTATTAAAAAACGACATGAGGAATATGGCAAACAGCCTCTTGATCTGCGCGTTATTAATCCTGACAAAGACATTATTCGTCTAGGTTCATTTAACGTAGAATTTTTTCGCGTTAATCACAATATTCCGGACAGTTTTGCCGCGGTTCTGCACACACCGGTCGGAACGATTGTTCACACCGGCGACTTTAAAGTTGATTTGAGCCCGATTAACGACAAACCAATTGATCTGGGTCGCGTGGCGCAGATCGGCAGTCGCGGAGTTCTCGCGCTCATGGCTGACAGCACTGACGCTGAGCATCGCGGACATCAAATTTCCGAAGGGGAAATCACTCATTCCATTGAACAAATTTTTCAAGAAGCTCAAGGCCGTATTATTGTCGGAACATTCGCCTCTCTCATCAATCGTATTCAACAAATCATCACGGCCGCGGAAAAATTCGGCCGCAAAATCTATCTCGACGGACGCAGTATGAACACAAACATTGAAATCGCTCACCAACTCGGCTATATCAGATTTCAAAAAGGCACTTTGATCGATGAGAATGAAATGAAACGTCTGCCGAACAACAAAATCACGGTCATCGGCACCGGCGCGCAAGGTGAAAAAAATGCGGTTTTGAATCGCATTGCTAATAAAGAACACAGATTCCTCAGCGTTGAAGAAGGCGACTCCATTGTCTTCTCTTCTTCCGTTATTCCGGGCAATGAACGCACTATTCAAAATCTAAAAGACACTTTCTACAAACAAGGCGCGAGGGTTTATCACTATCAGCACATGGATATTCATGCCGGCGGACACGCCAAGCAAGAAGATTTGAAGCTGGTGATTCGTTTGCTCAAACCGAAATATTTTATTCCGATTGAAGCCAATCATTACATGCTGAGAATTCACGGCCAACTCGCGGAAAGCGTCGGCGTTCCGAAAGAAAATATTTTTGTGGCCGCCAATGGACAGGTGATGGAATTTTTCAGAAGCCAAAATCAACAAGAAACTCTCGGCCGTTTGACCGAAGAAAAAGTGCCGACTGACTACGTCATGGTGGCCGGCCTGGGCGTGGGCGAGGGTTCGAGGATTGTGCTGCGCGACCGCCGCATGATGGCTGAAGACGGTATGTTCGTGGTTATTACCACCGTGAAACGAAAAACCGGAGAACTGATGGGCAGTCCGGATATCATTTCCCGCGGTTTTGTTTACATGAAAGAAAGCAAACAGCTGATTGAAGACGCTCGCGCTCTGGTAAAAAAAGTTGTCGGCAAAAAACGCACTGTTTTTGATCCGCTTGAACTCAAAAACAAACTCCGCGACGCCATTGGTCAATTTCTTTACCAGAAAACTGAAAGACGACCGATGATTTTGCCGGTAGTTATTGAAGTGTAAGAAGGTTAGGATTAGGAGGATTAGAAAGATTAGGAGGATAAGGAGGATTGTTAGGCAAGCCCCGCACAGTTTTGCGGGGCTTGCCATGAACCCGAACAGGGGTGAGTGGTTCAGGGACGTTTAGGATAGTCTAGACCAACAAAAGTGTACCAATAACAAAACGAGGCGTAACTGCCTCGTTTTGTTTTAAATGTCGTTGTCGTTTTTTTACAAATTTGATATAATCACACCAGTGAAAACAGTCCGCCACCAGCTATCTCTACCCCCTTTTATTTCCTTTATTTCTATCGCCAATCTTACTAATCCTTCTAATCCTCCCCATCTTACTAATCCTCTATTAAACCAATCCTATGTTAAAAAACCGCCTCTTCAGCGCCATGCAGCCAACCGGCATCATTCATCTCGGCAATTATTTCGGCGCGCTAGCTAACTGGCTGACGCTACAAAATGAATACGAGTCAATTTTTTCAATTGTTGATTTGCACGCGCTCACTGTTTATCAAAAGCCAGAACAACTTCGCGCCAACATCATTAATCTCGCGAAAATTTATTTGGCTTCTGGGCTCGATCCGAAGAAAAATATTATCTTCCGCCAATCTGACGTGAAGGAACACGCTGAACTGGGTTGGATTTTGAATTGTACCACGCCGATCTCTGAACTTGAGCGCATGACGCAGTTCAAAGATAAATCAAAACAACATAAAGAAAATATCAATTCCGGTCTTTTCACTTATCCATGTTTAATGGCCGCGGATATTTTTCTTTATGACACAAACATTGTGCCGGTCGGTGAAGACCAAGTTCAACATGTTGAATTAACAAGAACAATCGCGAAAAAATTCAATGCTGTTTACGGCGATGTATTCACTATTCCTGAAGTTAAAATCAATAAAATTTCCGCTCGTTTGAAAGGATTAGACGATCCGACGAAAAAAATGAGTAAATCATCTTCTTCTGAATACAATTACATTGCTTTAACCGATGCGCCGGAATTAATTCGTAAAAAAATTCAAAAGGCGGTCACTGATTCAGGCAGTGAAATAAAATTCACGCCGGACAAGCCGGCTTTGGCGAATTTGATGACGCTTTATCATCTGGTAACTGGTTCAGAGGCCAAAGAAATTGAAAAAAAGTTCAGCGGACGCGGCTATGGCGACTTCAAAAAAGATCTGGCGGAAAAACTGATTGAGTTTGTGGTTCCAATTCAAGACAAATTCAATGCGCTCTCTGACGATGAGGTTGAAAAAATCTTAGACGTCGGAACACAGAAGGCGCAAGTGTTGGCAACTAAGAAAATGAAACAGGTGAAAAAAATAATCGGGTTATCTTGAACTATGATTTAAAAATGATTATTTGATGGACTATGACACATAAGGTTGTTTGTACTCTCGAGGCGCATAATCATAGTATTCATTCAATCAAAATAATCATAGTTCAAAACAATACCCCTTAAACGAAAACCGGCCAAGCGCGTTGCGCTTGACCGGAATTATTTTAATCTACTACCGTGATTCGTCCCCATGCTCGAATTTCCGCGTAACCAAACGGGTGGCTGACAAACTTCCAAACACAGCCCCTGATATCCCAAACAAATTGACAATTCTCTCCGTATAAAACGAATTGATCGTCTCCGAATATCGCAGAACTGCAACGTGCACGCACCTCAATGTTAAGATGATCAGCAGTTTTTGGAGCGAAGTGGCCTGAAAAAATAAGTTGCTTCCCAATAATCTCTGCGGGCAATCCACGCGCTCTCAATGCTTTATCCAACGCGTTAACCTCTTCAGCCATTTTCCACGTCCTTTCCGTTTAGTGCTGTGATTTTGCCGACATAGATCTTGCCAGCCAGTTCAAAATGCCAAAAATCGCCAAATCCGCAATAAGTATATTTCATTCCGCGATCGGTCATCAAAATCAAATAATAATAACACTTTCCACAGATTACCACACCACGTTCGTCAACTGATTTAACTTTACCGAGATTCATTCTACCCGGAACAATTATCGGATCAAGCGCCTGGCCTTCAAAAACAATATCCTTGCCAATGACTTCCTGTTCTTTCGGCAAGCCGGCTAATAGCAACATCGCTTCAACATCCCAAAATGCTTCTTTAGCGCCCATTATTTTTCCTTTCCTTCTCGTCAATCCAGTTCAAACCTAGCAGCTTCAAAGTAGATACCTTTCGGATAGCGCTCTCCTCGAAGTTCCCACCATGAAGTAGTCATCGCTCCGTCCGGATCGCCATGTTTATCTACAACCATAAATCGCCGCAATATCCCGCAATCATTGTTCAGCTGTGTGAAATGCACTGTAACAATAATCATCATTTGCTCGGAGTTATTACCCACCCAACTACCGCGCGCCACTTCAATATCATCTATTATTCCATAAAAACTCAGATCATCGTTATAATTGAGAAAGACCTCGTGATGAACAACATAATCGCAACCTTTGTTTTTGGCTGAGCTCCGAACGTTACACACTTTACCAAAAAAGAAAAAACCTTCTTTTAAAAGTTCTTTCCACTCAGTTATCTTTCTAACGCCAAACGAACCATTTGACCCGAGCGCCCAGGTCGTCCAGTATAACATCCAACTTTTTATCTTTATTCCGGTTCTATTATTCGGCCAAATTTCTATCGGCTGTTCTGCCCCGGGCACATTGACTACTTTTGTTTTCATTTTCTCACCTCCTTGGTTCGCCGTAGCCATGTCCGCTGAATTTTGAACTCAACGGTTTTTGTTTAATCGAAATCAATCACAGCTTCTAATACATCTGCCGCTGTTTCCAGCACCGTATCAACCCATGCCCAGCTGCCATCTCCCTGCTTAACTTTTTTCATTCTTTTGCCGTTTTCCGCAATCTTGTATTCCTGACTATCTTCAATTCTTTCATCAGCCATTTTTCCTCCTTTCTAATATTCCAAAACAAGTTTGCGCAAGTTTTCTTTGAACGCTTCCCATTCACCAAGAGTTAATTTCACTGGATGGTAATTGTCAAAGATCTCTTCATCGCCATCGTTCTCGTCTAATACAAATAACCCCTGCTCACGCAAACGCATATCTCGGAGAGCATTGATTCTCTTCCAAAACAGATCATGTTCGTTCGACAAGCTTCTAAAAAAATCATAACCGTGACCGAACCCTCTGCTCATCCGCAAAGCATAATTTTTGAAATTGCGCACAGTGAGCTCTTCCATGATCTCACCTCCTCTCAGAGAATTACTTTATCAAAAAATTTTATTATTGTCAATTCGGCTTAAATTACACGTGTAATTGACAGGATTAACTTTTTTTGCTACAATACAAAAGTTCCAAACAAGCAGTTCTGTCGCTCCCCTTCGCGTAAAGCTACGGGGAGAGGAAAGTCCGGACACCTAGCCATTAAATTGACGCGAGTAGCAGGTAATCCCTGTCGGTCGTGAGATAGAGGTGCGAGCAGAGACGCCAAGACCGCGAGGTTCTTGGGATCCTTCGGGATTAGTCCCACCGTAGCTTTATGCGAAGGTGGGAGTGAAACGGCTAAACCCTTACTTGGGTGCAAGGGCAAATTTGGTAGCCCGCATGATCTCTCCAGCGATTGCGGGACAAGATAGATGACAGTTAAAACAGAATCCGGCTTATTCGCTTGTTTGGGACATTAAAAAACAGCAATTGTAAAAATTGGTGTTTTTTTATTTTTTAAAAATCGACATTCCGCATAATAACTGTTATAATATATTCATTCATCAATTATTTTCTGAAATATGAAAAAAAACGCAGAACTTTTTTTTACTTTTTTGAAAATTCCGCTGGATTATCTGACTTTGATCGCGGCGGGCATCATCGCGTATTTCATTCGTTATGAACAATCGATCCAAGAAATTCGACCGGTCATTTTTGATTTAACATTTGATAAATATTTTCTAGTTACGATCATTGTCAGCGCCAGCTGGCTCATCTTTTTCGCTTGGGCCGGACTTTATTCATTCAAACGAAGAAAAATCACGGACGAATTGGCGAAAATTATTCTGGCCTGCTCCACCGGCATGACGGCCGTCATTATTTACATGTTTTTCGTGAGAGAAATGTTTTCTTCGCGCTTCATTCTGCTCACCGCCTGGATTCTCAGTATTTTCATGATAATAATAATCAGAACGCTCATTAGAAAAATCCAAAATCTCTGTTTTAAAGCCGGCTGGGGAAATCATAATATTGTCATCATCGGCAATAATGATGACGCTGTCGAAATCGTAAAGACTTTTAATAATGAGCCGGGTCTCGGCTACAAAATCATCGGCCGCATCAATGAATTTGATGAAAACGATAAACAAAAATTACTGGAACTGCACCGCAAGCATGGTATTGATGAAATCATTCAAGCAGACTCCACTCTGTCGCGCCAAGTTTCCATCTCGCTCGCTGACTTCTGCTCCGAGCACAATATTATTTTCAAATACGCGGCCGGACAATTCGAAGCGCGCACCACGAACGTGGAAGTGCACATGATCGCCGGCGTGCCACTCATTGAAATAAAAAAAACCAAGCTGGACGGCTGGCTGAAAATCATTAAACGGCTGACTGATCTTATTTTCAGTTCGATTTTCATTATTGTTTTGAGCCCGCTCTTGCTCGTGCTCGCCATTCTCATTAAACTGGAGGATTCAGGACCGGCTATTTACAAAAACGAACGCGTAAATCGAAAAGGCACCTTCAATGTCTACAAATTCAGATCAATGTACAGCAAGTATTGCACCGGCAAACAATTTGGCAACCAAAAAAGCGCTTTGGAATTTGAACAAAAATTAATCAAAGAAAAATCTGAACGAACCGGACCGGTTTATAAAATTTTGAATGATCCGCGCCGCACGACTATAGGCCGATTTCTCGAAAAAACTTCCCTCGATGAACTGCCTCAACTTTTCAATGTCTGGATTGGCAACATGAGTTTAGTGGGTCCGAGACCGCATCAACCGCGCGAAGTGGAAAAATATGAAAAACACCACAAACGCGTCCTTGATATTAAACCCGGAATAACCGGCTTGGCGCAAATCAGCGGCCGCTCTGATCTAGACTTTGACGAAGAGGTAAAACTTGACGCTTATTATATAGAAAACTGGTCGCTCAAGCTGGACATCTGGATTATCCTGAAAACGCCGTGGATCATTCTAACCAGGAAATCCAAGGTTTAATTCCCCCGTTTAATTTTTTTCAGAGACACATGGTTTTAGCCATGTGTTTTGATTTAATCTATACACTTTCCATTCTGCTTTTCTTTTGGTAATATAGGGGGGCAAACTTATACTCCTAATGACCATATGAACGTTGCGATCGTCCATGACCACCTCGTACAAGACGGCGGCGCTGAACGCGTTGCCAAAACTCTACTGCAAATTTTCCCGGGCAGTCCTCTTTTTACGTTACTTCATAACAAAAAAAAGGCTGATCCTGAATTCAATCAATATGAAATAAAAACCTCTTTTCTTGAAAAAATCCCCGGCGCCAGCCATTGGTTTGAGTGGCCTCTCGCGCTCATGCCCAGCGCCACCGAGCACCACAATCTCGGCAAATACAAATTGATTATTTCTTCGTGTTCTATTTTTTCAAAGGGTATCATCCCGGGTCCTGGCTCCACTCATATCTGCTACTGCCATACGCCGGCTAGATTCCTCTGGACCGACAGCCATAACTATCTGAAAGAATTGAAACATAATTTTCTAATCAAAGCAGTTCTGCCATTTGTTCTGACCAACTTGCGGCAATGGGACAAAATCGCGGCCGAGCGCGTTGATCACTTCATCGCCAACTCAAAAGAAGTGCAAAAACGCATTAAAAAATATTATCACCGCGACAGCGAAATCATTTACCCGCCGGTGGAAACGAAAAATTTTTATATCTCCAATAAACTTGGAAACTATTTTCTCGCAGGCGGCAGATTCGTTGGTTATAAACGCTTTGATCTTTTGATTACCGCCTTCAATCGGTTGAATTTGCCTCTGAAGATATTCGGTGATGGTCCACAATTCAAAAAACTGAAAAAAGAAGCGAAAAATAACATCGAATTTCTCGGAAAAATCTCCGAAGAAAAAAAAGCTAAGTTATTTAGCGAATGCCGCGCTTTTATCAACCCGCAGTTGGAAGATTTCGGCATCACTTGCGTCGAAGCCATGGCCAGCGGCCGGCCGGTCATTGCCTATCGCGCCGGCGGCGCGCTCGAAACGGTCGTTGATGGCAAAACCGGCGTCTTGTTCGAAGAACAGACCTGGGAGGATCTGGCTGACAAGGTTTTACGGTTTAAACCTTTCGATTATAATCCGCAGGAAATCCGCAGCCATGCTGAAAAATTTGACACGGAAATATTCAAGCTGAAGATAAAAGAGTTTATCGTGAACAAGATGCAGGACGTAGGGCGGTAGGCTGTAGGTAATACAGATCTACCCTGTACTATAATTATTTCATATTAAGTACAGGGCAAGCTGATCATTACGTGATTCTACTGATTAGTTTGAGACTGGCGAGGGGTGACTGGGAATAAAAAGGAAACGAGGGTATGGATGAAAATTTAATTTAGTTTTTTTTCACTTCACTCGTCTCGCTCGCCCCGCACAGTTTTGCGGGGCTCGCTTGCCCTGAACCCAAATGTGTAACAATTTGTGGTGCAGGGTCTTGCTTACCTCGCTTGTCTTGCTTCGTTGCTTTAGTGCTTCTTTATTTAAATGCTTCTATGAACATAGCCATTGATATCCGCTGTCTCATGGAAAAAGAACTGACCGGCGTCGGCGAATACACTTTTAATTTACTGAAACATTTGTTCGAAATTGATAACACCAACGAATATTTTTTGTTTTACAATTCCCGCCAAGACGTGGCCAAATACATTCCAAAATTTCCGAAAACCAACATTCATTATTGCGTTTTTCACTGGCCGAATAAACTGCTTAATTTGTCCATTAAGTTTTTGAAATACCCCAAACTCGATCTTTGGATTCAAAAAATATATCACACTCCGCCAATTGATTTTTTCTTTTTCCCGAACATTTGTTCTCTGCGAACAAATTGCCCGTATGTTTTAACCGCCCATGATTTAAGTTATGAATTTTTTCCAGAATTTCTGTCGTTCAAACGAAAATTCTGGCACCATTTCGTCAACCCCGCGCAATTATTCAAAAACGCCAAACAAATTATTGCCATCTCCAAAAACACCAAACAGGACTTGATCAACCATTATCAAATCGAGCCGTCAAAAATTCACACCATCTACTCCGGTTTATCAGCGAATTATAAAATTCTTCCGACTGATGACGTTCGCTTGAAAAAAATAAAACAAAAATATAATTTGCCGGAAAAATTCGTTCTTTTCCTCGGCACCATTGAACCGCGAAAAAATTTGGCTAGTTTAATTTCAGCTTTTGAACTTTTCAACCAAGAGCATCCCGAATATTCATTGGTTATCGCCGGCAAACTCGGCTGGAAATTCAAAAAAATATTAAAATCAGCCAAACTGACTCCAAACATAAAATTTGTTAGTTTTATCAAAGATTCGGAAAAACGATATTTTTATAATTTGGCTTCAATGTTTGTTTATCCTTCGTTCTATGAAGGATTTGGTTTCCCTCCTCTCGAAGCCATGGCCTGCGGTTGCCCGGTGATCACTTCAAGCAATTCTTCTCTCTCGGAAACTTGCCAAGAAGCGGCCCTGCTCATTGATCCGTGCAATATAAACGATCTTGTTCAGGCAATGGACATTCTGACAAAAAAAGAAAACGCTGAATATTGGCGTTCGTTGGGTTTAAAAAAAGCGAAAGAATTTAATTGGTACAAGACGGCGCAAGAAGTGGCGACCTTACTTAAAAATATCCGCCTTCGCTAAAGAGCTATGGCGAACAAAGTAAAAAAACAAAAATAAAAAAACGACCCGTAGTGACAGGTCGTGTTTTTTTAAATTTCCAAAGCGCGTTCAAAGACCACATGAAACTTGAGCGACGTACCTGCTCGGGCAAATCGAAGTTGAAAAGCTCTTCTTCCCACGCCCTTGATGTCCACTGATACGTCGAAATCAAAACGTACTACGCCGTTCGGATTTTGTCCCGATGATTCAAATTCTGTTTTCTCTGATTTGATCATTTCATAACTCAAATAATCAAAATCATTCAGCCAACTTGTGATCAAACGATGCTCAATGGAAAATTCAGGGATATTCATTTCGCTTATCTCCTTTCTGTTTATTTGTCCTCAAAGAACCAATTTAAACGTAGCACAATGAGAATAGAATTGTCAAAACATAATTTTGTTATAAAAATCTTTTTTGCTAGAATTACAACAAATTTTACCGCTTCTATTGACAATAAATTTCTGATATGCTATAATTGCGAGTTCTAATTGTTCCTTGAAACGCGCACCTAGCTCAGTTGGTAGAGCACCGGACTTTTAATCCGTAGGTCGCGGGTTCGAGCCCCGCGGTGCGCACCCTGAACCACTCACTTCCTTTCCAAGTTCTTTGTCTAGTCTAAGTGCGGTTCGGGTTCAGGGCAAGCCCTGAACCACAAGCCCTGAATCAAAGGAGGGATGGCCGAGCTTGCCCCGTCATAGCTTCATGCGAAGGCGGGGCGGCTTAAGGCGGTGGTCCTGAAAACCACTGGGGTGAAAGCTCCCGTGGAGCCCGTCCCGCCCGCTGGCGAGATGAAAATCCCACTCCCTCCTCTAATCAACGTTCACTTGTAAAAGGAAAGATGGCCGAGTGGTTTAAGGCGGCGGTCTACTAAACCGCAGAGGTGAAAGCCTCCGTGGGTTCGAATCCCACTCTTTCCTCTGTGATTAGTTGCCAAGAACCCGGCCCGGGAAACTTGGCAGGCGCAAATGCGACAAGGCGTTGGTGATTACGCGCTCATAAGGAGCAGTAATCTACGGGCGTGGCTTCCACATAAGTGGCGGCGACTTGCATAATGCCAGTGCGCTAATCACTTTCTTTTTCGATTTCTAATCCGTAATTCGAGCGTCGTCCAGTTGGCAGGACACGGGACTTTGGATCCCGGAACGGAGGTCCGATTCCTCCCGCTCGAACTCATTAACCTCATCGTCATCGCACGATGAGGTTTTATATTTTAAAAACAGATCCATTCGTTGGCTGTTTTTATGTTTGCCGCTATTGCACACATTCGAAGTTCTTCCGATAATAAGCATTCCGCTTTTTGAAAAATCTTTTCAGATATTCGACTTGGCTATCATTGTAATCATAAATCGTTCCGCCAGTATTCAGACCGCGGTTGATCCTCCCGATATATTGCGTCAATTTGCCTTCAAAGGCAAAGGGAAATGCAAGAAAAAGGCAATCTAAGTTGTTAAAATCAGTTCCTTCTCCGATGAGCTGGCCGGTGGCGATAAGTATCTGGAAATGCCCTGCTTGGATCTGCTTCACTTTCAGTCGACGCTGTTTTTCGGTTAAGTCGCCTGTCAGAATGATAGTTTCATATTCTCGCTTCAGATAGGAGTTCAAAACATCCACGTGTTCCTTGCGCTCGGTCAAAATCAAGCACCGTTTGTTCTGTTCCGCTTCGCGTTTGATGTCGGCAATGATTTGCTTGTTTCTCGCCGTATCAAAAGTGATAATTTTGTACAGCATCTGCACATTGTCCGTCTTGACTTTAAACGGAACGGACAAATCCGTTTCTCTAATGATAACTTTCAAACCACTGGGCGACTTTGCCACTACGGTGCTTTGTTTCGCGGCTTCCGGTTTCCCGAATGAATTCGGCATGGTGTGGATTATATCGCCGAGAAAGAAGAAGATCAAATCCGTGTCATTGTTTTTTCGTTTTGGCGTGGCCGTAAGTCCGTAAAGAAAATAAGGATTGAATCTGGTGATGACGTTGCGGAACATTTTTGCGGGCATGTGATGGTATTCATCCACCAGTATCAGGCCGAATTTTCCGGCGAGTTCTTGTTCGGCCGCGTTGTTCAGCGTCTGCACCATCGCGACCGTGATCTTTTCTCCAAGCTTCTTCTTATTCGAGGTATATTGTCCAATCTGGCGCTTTGGTAAATTAAGAAACCCTTCTATTCGTTCCAGCCATTGGTTGAAGATTTGCTTTTTATTCGTCAAAATCAAGGCCGGCTGTTTTTGTTTGGCAATTATGTCTAGCCCGATGATTGTTTTCCCTGAGCCGGGCGGCGCAACTAGGACGCCGGCGTCAACGGCGATCATTTTATCAACTGCTTCGACCTGATGAGGGAACAATTTGATACTGTTTTCAAATTTTACTTCATCGAGCTTTAAACGCCGATCATCAATTTTATACTCAGTATGCTTTTCTTTCAGGAAATCAGTCAATCTATGCAGAAAACCGCGCGGGATGGCGATGGTATCGTCAAACGTTTGAATCAGCTTGAAATATTTTCCCACCTTATACACCGAAGCACCGATTTTCTTTTTTATCAGAAAGTCGGAATTTAGAAAATTAAGCGTATCTTTCAGGTAATTTATCAAAATCTTAGGCAGAAAGGATTTATTCAGGAAAAGCATATTTCCGACGGTAATGCTTAATTCGGAAGCCGACGAACTCGGCTCCGCGCCGGCGGAATTGAAAAGAGCATGCAATTTATCCAAATGCGCGATTGGAACGCGTTTTATCAGTTTCAATAATTCCCATTGGTCGGCAAACGGCAACAAATTAGCGTCAGGATCTAAAAATACGGTATTGTCGCGCTTGCGCGCCTCACCTTGTAGCGGCAAAGGCGATAAGGTTGCCGAAACCTTTGCCGCTAAGCGCGTCTTGATTGGGAAATAACCGGTCAAAGCAATCGTCTTTTTCAAATTGATCAATTATGCCCGCTTCTTTCAGCAGGTTAATGACCACATTTCTGCTTTTGTAGGCAGGGTATTTGTCCTCACAGAATATCCAGGCATGGCCGCCATTGCCGGAGCGCGAGCGTTCGATATATGCAGGCAGATCATGCTTTGAACAAATGCCATGGAACCCGTCGATTTTTTCTTGCCAATCATTCCCATCAAAATCAGCGACAATAAAACAGGATGAATTGTCATTCAATAATGGATAAATTCCATATGTTTTCGCGCCGCGCAGATGCTGCTCAATGTGTTGCTCGCTGATCCCGATATATTGGCTATGAGCGCAATCCTTGCATTTTTTGCTTTGGAGCTTGTTGCATATGTCGGTTTTCCATTCATTCAGGCAAACGGGCGTATAGCCGGAAGCTGAACCGTCTTTTTTCTCCCAGCGCACGGCAAAAACATCCTCTCTTCCGCGGAAGAGGGATTTAAACAAAGCAATTTTTTCTTGGGGAGTTAGATCAATCACAAATTAAAGTTTTCGATGCCAAAAATCGCTTTCATTGTGGTTAAAAAGCTCATCGGAAATGTCACAGACTTCTTTGTGTTTTTGGCGTATTGTTTTAACAAAGGTGTTATGCGTAATGAAGTAGTCTTCATTACCTTTGATCATCTCGGCCATTTTATCATAGCAATGTTTTTGCTTTTCAATGTCGGCGTAACACTTTTTGGTGCAGATGTTGCCGTAGAACCAATTGCGGGCATGCGCCGTCTTGATTTTTATCGACATAGTTATTTAAGCAATCGATACCTTGAGCTTCTGCCAGCTCCCAGGCGTTCAATTTTTCTCATTTCCAAAAGCTTGTTTAAAATTTGCGCCACTGTCGGCCCGGCAATTTTAAGGTTGTCTCGCAATTCTTTCGGCGTTACGGTGTCGTGCGCGCTGAAATAATGCCAGACGGCCAGTTGTTTTTCCGAAAGCATATTTTCAATGGATTCTTTGGATAACAACCCGATTGCGATTTGAGTTTGCTTGAGCATAATATTCAGGAAAAACAACAGCCACGGACTGATGTCTTCGTGTTCCGTTTTCCACGTTCGTTGCGTTCGATTGAGAGCAAGATAGTATTCATTCTTATTGTCTTCCACTAATTTCTCATGCGAAACATACGGCATGTATTCATAGCCGTTCTTTAAAAGCAACAAATTTGTTAGCACGCGAGAAGATCTGCCGTTCCCGTCTTGGAACGGGTGGATGGATAAAAATTCAAAAATAAAAGCGGCGATAACAATCAGGGGATGGACTTCTTTTGCTTCCAAAAGTTTTTTCGTTTCCTCAATAAGTTCTTGCATCTCCTTGGCAACCAAATGAAGCGGGGTAGGGTCGAACAATACGCCGACCACCTTCCCGTCGGCATCCTTGGCTTCCACTCGGTTAGTGCCAAATTTATACTCGCCGCGGTGGCGAACATCCTTATCCGAGTACTTCAGTAGTTCACTGTGGAAATGTTTTATCGTGCTTTCAGTCAGTTCCAACTTTTTGTATGAATCAAAAACATTGGTCAGCAGCTCGGCATAGCCGGCGACCTCTTGTTCATCTCGAGTGGCCAGTTTTTGGATCTTCAACCCTTTGAGCAATTTCTCAACCTGTTCATCGGTAAGCTTCGCTCCTTCAATACGAGTGGACGCACCAGAGGACGTGACAATGACCGATCTTTTCAGCATGCCTAAAGTCTGCGGTGACAGATTCGCTCCCATTTTCCATTGGCCTTTCAGTTCGTCGATTTGCGCGATCAGGCCATAGATTTTGTGGGTTGCTTCGGGATTAAAAGAGAACCTTTTGTTTAATTTTGGCATATTATAATGTTATGTATAATCTGTATTTGATTATATGCGATTATATTCGTTTTGTCAAATAGATTGATGGAATCTTAATGGTCGAGAAAGCTCTTTCCGTGTCTCATTTGTCTCATCTCACTTTTATCCCGCTTATCTTAGCCAATCCTCAAATCTGTGAGACCCATCTGTTTTTCCAATGTCTCACAAGTTATCTTATAAGACCCCGACCCACATGCCTCATTTTGTCCGTTGGACAAAGCCTCAAATAAGCCCTATAATTGCTGTAAAGGTGGGGTACTTAACCAGAAATGCCCGCCAAGTTTCAAAGAGTCCCCATCGTCTAGCCAGATTAAGACACCGGCTTTTCACGCCGGTGACACGAGTTCAAATCTCGTTGGAGACACGATTTTATTTCCAAATCGGGCGTCGTTCAATGGTAGGACACAGGACCTTGGATCCTATTATGGAGGTTCGATCCCTCCCGCCCGAACTCATAAGCCCCATCATCATCGCACGATGGGGATTTTCATTTTAAAACGAAACCATTGACATTTACCTCTAAAAACGTTAAACTCAAACTACGCAAAGGAGGTGCGAATGTCTGCTTTCCAAATACACGTTTCTGATGATGATGGGGACGTCACGGTTAATCTGTCTGAAAAAGAACTTCGCGAGATGATAGCTAATTCCATAGTGACCGGCGCGATCGCCTCGATGAGAATTGAAGGAGAAAATGTTGACGGGATTGATCCGGCGGTGGAAGCTCTCTATTGCGCCCCGAGGATTCCTCGCGCTCTTCTCACCTTCTAGCCCAAGAAGTTGCCTCAATAATCATATTGGGGCTTTTCATTTTAAAATTTGACACCGCCAAAATATTAAGTTAAACTAAAGATAACCTTAAGTTTAACTTGAAAAACATGACTACCATCAAACTAAAATCCTTACGAGAAAACCTAGAATCCTATCGCCAAAAAATCAAAGCCGGCGAATCGTTTATCGTCATTCGGCGATCAGAACCGATATTTAAAATTTCTCCGGTTGACGATGAAGCCTGGGAGGAAGTGATTGATTTCACAAAAATCAAAAAAGGCGGGGTTGAAATCAATGAGGTTCTAAAACGCTTATAACATGGATAAGATTTCAAAAGCGTTGGTAAAACTTAGCGCCAAAGAAAAAACGAAGGTTAAAATTCTGCTGGAAAAAATCTTAAGCGGGGATTTTAGCCATGTTGATATAATGAAACTCAAAGGCCGCGATGATGTTTTTCGCGCAAGACAAGGCAATATCAGAATTATTTTTCATAAACACGAAACCGTCATTAAAATATTAACCATCGAACGACGCTCTGATATTACCTACAATCCATAGTTTTGTTTTATTGCTTCTTTGCTTTTTTGCTTCTATGAAAATCGCCATCGACGCCAGAATGTACGGTAATGAAGAATGCACCGGCATCGGCACTTACATAAAAAACTTGACTGACAATTTGTTTCAAATAGACTCTGAAAACGAATATGTTTTGTTTTTGCGCGAACCGGCTTTCTCCAAATTTATTGAACCGAACAGTCGCGTTAAAAAAGTCAAAGTAACTCCGCGTTGGTACACCTATCAAGAACAATTTTTACTGCCGATTCAATTCCTGCGAGAAAAATTCGACCTGATTCACTACCCTCATTTCAACTCGCCGATTCTATTTCCCAAAAAATCAATCTGCACCATTCATGACCTCACGCCGCTGACATTTCCCGGACATAAAATGAATTCCTTGATCAGACGCCTCGGTTATCGCGCAGTTTTCCGTTCAACCGTTAAAAAAGCAACCAAAATTATCGCTGTTTCAGAGAGCACGAAACAAGGCATTATCCGGTATTTCAAGGTTAATCCGGACAAAATCATTGTCACTCACGAAGGTGTGGACGAACGTTTTAAAATAATTGAAAATTGTGCTATAATAAATAAAGTAAAAAACAAGTTCGGAATTTGCCAACCGTTCATATTTTACGTTGGCGTTTGGCGAGATCACAAAAATCTCACCGGATTGGTGGAAGCATTTAATTTGCTGAAAAAAAATTACGCTTTACCGCATCAACTTGTTCTTGGTGGACGAGAAGACTTGCACGATACAAAAGTTCGCGAAAGGATTAACGCTTCGCCATTCAAAAACGATATTATCACCACCGGTTATATCAGCGATCAAGAACTACCCCCACTTTATAATGCCGCTGACCTCTTTGTCCTCCCCTCTTTCATCGAAGGCTTTGGACTTATCGCCATTGAAGCGCAAAAATGCGGTTGCTCGGTAGTCAGCACAAATACCTCATCAATGCCTGAAATTCTGAATGACTCTGCCCTGTTTTTCAACCCGTGGAGCAGCAATGAAATGTCTGAACAGATTTATGCTGTTTTATCAAACGAAACTTTAAAACAAGAACTCAGAAATAAAGGATTGGAAAACGTAAAACGATTCAGTTGGAAAAAATGCGCGGAGCAAACCTTAGCGGTGTATCAAAGCATTTAAGCATAGAAACATAGAAGCACTAAAGCAACGGAGCTGTACAATAAAACAAAAAATCAATACCCTCGTTTCCCTCGCTTGCCCTAAACCGTTGCGAGAATACGCAACTGGTTTATGGGTATCCCCCAATATCCCTCATCTGCGTCTAATAATCTGTACTATCTGTACGTTTATCCGTACATCCGTAACCATAGACAATGAAACCGAAAAATCATAAAACAAAAAAATTTTCCAAAAGAATCGCTCCGACAAGCGCGCATGTTAAAGTTGAAAAAAAACATGTGACCGAATCAACTGATCAATCCCCGATAACCATCGGGCTTCTTCAACATGAGATTGACTCCATCATGGAGCATCACTCGGTAAGCAGACCGGAAAAAGAACTGGAATCAACGATTATGCGAGAACTGGCCAAAATGATGCCAGCTGGAGAAACTTTGGCAAAAAAAGATGTTCATCACCATACTGAAATTATTGTAAAAAACAGCTCCGAGCACCATCATCACTCGCCTTTTGTGCTTGATTTAACCGGTCTTGTTAAAAAAAAGAAGGCGATTGAAGAGCACAAAGCGCGCATTCATTCTTTTTTCAAAAAATCATCTCAAAATACGTACGGACAGAACACTGTTCTGTCCGTGCCTGCCACAAAGAATATCATCATCAAAGAAAGCGCGGCGCCGATCGAACCAGCCGCGCCGGACGAATTTCCGGACAGCGATGAACTGTTCAAGCAACTCACTCCCGTACCAATATTTTATCATTTCAATCTGCCAATCAATTGGCATCGTTCAGTGGTTTCATTCATTGTTGTTGCCTTGTTGATCATTGCTCCGATCAAGGTTTTCGGTCATTATCAAAAAATTCAAAAATCAAAAGACCAAATAGTAAATTATGCCACGACCGCTTATGCTGACATGAAAATTGCCGGGCAAGAATTGTCGCAAGACAACGCCACTGACGCAGAGGCGAAGTTTAATCTCGCTAGTTCCGCCCTGTCTCAAGCCGCCGCTGAACTGAACAGTATTGATCCATTGCTAAAAACAATTTTAAAAATACTTCCAACCGATTCAGCCAACTTAGCTGATGCCGAATACTTACTGGAGGCTGGACGCGCGGCCGCGCAAATCGGCGGATCAGTCAGCGAACTCATGAGCGATTTCAAAAAAAATAACAAGACGAAATTGACCGACCGCTTGGCGCAAATCGAAGCAAAACTTTTCACCCTCACGCCAAAACTGAATCAGCTCAACAACTCTCTCTCTAAAATAAGGCCGGAAGCTATTCCGACTGAAAAAATAAATGATTTTGTCCGTATTAAAAAATATCTACTGACCCTCCACAGCGACTTGGATGATTTGAATGAATTGTCGCAAACGATCCAGCAGGTTCTCGGTTCTGATTACAAAAAGCGCTATCTTTTCATTTTCCAAAACAATAATGAGATCAGACCAACCGGCGGCTTTATGGGCAGTTATGCTTTGGTGGACATTGATCGCGGTGAAATAAAAAACATGGAAATACCGGGAGGCGGCACTTACGATCTGCAAGGATCCTTGCTCAAAAAAGTAATTTCACCCGAGCCGCTGCATCTCATCAATCCGCTCTGGGAAATGCAAGACGCCAATTGGTTTCCAAATTTCCCAACCTCCGCCCAAAAAATAAAATGGTTTTATGAAAACTCGGGCGGCCCAAGCGTGGACGGCGTTATCGCCATCAATGCCACGCTCATCCCGGAACTGATGAAAATCATCGGCAACATTAGTTTGGCTGATGGCCGCACCTTTGAGGCCGCCGGTTTTATTACTGAACTGCAAAAAACCATTGATCACGAAAACAAAACAATCAAAGACAATCAACCGAAGAAAATATTATCAGCCATCGCGCCTGAACTTTTGAAAAAAATATTTGCCAGCAAGGGCGATCAACTTCTGAAAATTTCTCAAGTTTTTAAAAACGGTTTGGATCAAAAAGACATTCAACTGTATTTCTCCGATGACGTTATTCAAGAAAAGTTTTCCGCCTACGGTTGGTCGGGAGAGCTGCTCGACAGTTCAAAAGATTATCTTTCGGTTATCAATACAAATATCGGCGGCAATAAAACCGATTACTATATTGAACAAAATATCAAACTGGAATCAACCATTGATGATGATGGGGACGTCTTCAATACCCTGACCATTACCCGCAAACATAACGGTCAGCCGACCGATCAATCAGGCCAAGGGTCCAACTTGGTTTACACCAGAATTTATACTCCCTTAGCCAGTCAACTTATTTCCGCCGAAGGTTTCAGTGAGATGCCGGCTGAACTTTTTGAAAAGCCGAATAGCGCTTGGTCAAAAGACGAACTTCTGGACAATATTCAAGGAAAAATCAAAACTGACGTGACCAACCAGACAAAAATAAACAATGAATTCAACAAAACAGTTTTCGCCAACTGGATTCAAACTGACGCAGGGGAAGAATCAAAAGTTGTTCTTAAATACAAACTTCCTTTTCAGTTGAATCTGCCGGGCAAAAAAACCTTACTGTCATTCGCCGACGCGCCTGAAACTTCTTTTTATTCCTTGTTTCTGCAAAAACAGTCCGGCAGCCAACAAACAAATTTCAACATCAAGATCAATCTGCCGGAAGGCGTATCAGCGAATTGGCTCTATCCGATAAAATCAACGGATGTCGCCAGTCCCATCGAAACCGCTTCTTCTTTTTATACTGACCAACTCTTCGCGCTCTCTCTCAAATAGAAACTCTAATCACCGCCTTTGTTATGGATAATAAAAAAAACCATTTTTTTAAATTTAAAAGAAAAAAAATAAAATACAAAAAAGAAGATCCGATTCAGGATCTGATCGACCTTTATGCTGAAGAAGAACAAGAATTGAATGGCGTTTCAATTGAAGCCGTGGATGCTAAACACGAAAGCCAGATCAATAAATTGAAAGACGAATATTATCTGAAGGAATTGATCGACGAAAAGCGACAACATCGCAAAAAAAAGATTGTCATTTTCTCAATCATCGGTCTGGTGCTATTGGCCGGATCAGCGTTAGCCGGTTTTTTTTATTTCAGCGGCAACGTGCGGCCGGCAACAGAAGCTGTTAGTATCGCCATTGAAGCTCCTGATAAAATTCAAGTTGGCGAAGAATTTGCCTACATTATCACCTATCAAAACCTTGGCGACGCTGACTTTCTGACCAGTCGCATCACCGTCCAATATCCCAAAGGCTTTATCATGATGAAAGCAGAGCCACAAAATTCCAATCACAAATGGGAATTGGGAACTTTAGCCCCTGGACAAAAAGGCAAGATCACGATTACCGGCAAAATCGTTGATACTTTAGAGAGTGAACAGAAATTAATCGCGGCCATTACCTTTCAACCTGACAATTTCCGTTCAGACTTTACCAAAGAGACATCTCTTTCCATCGCACTCGAAGCGCCGCAAATCGACTTGGCTAATGTTTTCCCGGCTAACCTCACTCCCGGCCAAAAAATCACTCTGCAAACCAAGTTGAAAAACAAAAGCGACCGCCTGTTTGAAAACATTAAACTTCAATATCTCTATCCGGAAAAATTTGCCTTTTTAAACGCTTCTCCCAATGCCTATGAAGACAGCAACCAATGGATAATTTCTGAACTGAAGGGGAAAGAAGAAAGCAAAAACATCTCCATCGAAGGCTCCTTCCCCGCTGATCTATCCTTCCAGAATGAGGCGGAACGCGAACAGCCTTTCACCGTACAAATACTTCTGCCGGGAAAAGACGGCCAATACCTCGCGGTTAGTGAAACAAAATTCACGATCAAAATCATTGATCAGGCGCTCAATACTTATCTCATCGTCAACGGTTCAACGGAAAATAAAGCCGTTGGATTGGGAGACGAATTAACCATTTCCGCGATCGCGAAAAACAATGGCGTGTCTGCTTATCAAAATTTGAAAATAAAAATATTGATTACCAGTTTATCTTCTGAAATTATCAACTGGAACAAAATCAAAGACGATCATTTCGGCAAAATACAAAAATTAAACGAAACCAAAGAAATCACTTGGGAAGCGAAACAAATCAGTGAATTAAAATCTCTGGCTCCCGGCAAAGATGTTTCCGTTAATATCATTCTACCTCTCAAATCACTGGCTGAATTGACGAACATTGATCTCAATTCATTAAATCAATCAACCATTGAAATAAGTTCTCAAATTATTCTTGACGAAAAAAACAATAGCGCCATTCCACCGGTTAAAAGCAGTCCGGTTATTCTGGTGCTGAATTCTAACGTTAACATTGGGGCAAAAGCATTATATTATTACAGCGATGGTACACCGGTCGGTACTGGTCCTTGGCCACCACACGCTGGTCAAACCACAAAACTAAAAATCTTTTGGGATCTTTCCAATGATCTTCACGAGATAAAAGATCTAACTGTAAGTACTGCCTTACCTCAAAATATAAATTGGATAAACGAAAAAAATGTTTCGACCGGTGAAATTACTTTTGATGAGGCCAGCCGCACCATTGCCTGGAAAATAAATCGTTTACCAGCTTTAGTCAAAGAAGCTCATGCTAATTTCAGCCTTGCCTTTACTCCTCAAACAAACGAGATCGGAACACTACTCAAGTTGACTGGGAACTGCACGCTCGTGGCGAGAGATGTCTCCACCGATGAGCTGATCACCAGAACAAAAAGCATTTTAACCACTGCGCTTGAACTTGATTCTTTTGCCACGGGAAACGGCACGGTTCAACCATAATCATAAATTTAAAAGCGTTCTCTTTGATTAAGAACGCTTTTTTGTTTCTCTTCATTTTTAATCCTCCACCTTCTTTCCTTGAACGCGGCTGTAACCGCGCTTTCCTTTTTTTGAGGAATGCGGCCTGCTCGCCGGCACCGCGCCGTTCACCGCCCGACTGACCGCTCTAAAGAACTTCTCTCTATTAAACCGAACCACTTTCCGATACAATTTATTCATTGTTTCCTCCTTGTTAAGTTTAGCTAGACAAGCACGTCAGCCAAAGGTAACATCAAAGCATTATATCGCATATTTTTTAATTTGTCAATAGCCACTGACATTCAAGTTGAGAATATAACCTTTTTTGTTTAATTTTAGCAAGAACTAATATACAAAAACATTATCAATTGTACCAGACATTTAAATTGATTATCAATCAATAAGCTTGACAAACTTTTATAATACTGCTATACTATCCAGTTACTCCAATAAATTTTTATTGGTTTAGACGGGATGGTCCCGGCAACAGGAGAAACGGGAGTGGCAGTTCAAACAAACAAAAGGAGCAACACTACAAAGAAAACCCCACGACAACCGGTTCGGACATCTCGAACGGCTGCTAAACAAGGTTCTCGACATATTTCGTGCTTGGGCATGTGCGGTGGCGGAAGCGGCTTTTCAACTTATGGCGATGAACATCATTACGACCGCGACGAAGTAAGCTCTACAAGCAGCTCCTACGATATGCGGTTTTAGTTCAATAAATAACCGGACACACTATTCTGTCCGGTTTTATATTTCCAACTGTCATTCCGGATCACAATCCGGAATCTTACTAATCCTTATATCATTTCATATTAGGAATTTCGCCAAGCGGCTGACCAAGTTGCCAAAGAGTTTCAATAATGGCTACAAAACTTTTACAGAACATCTTGTCTTCTACCATTACCCCCATGCTGGCGTCAAAACCTATCGGTTTATTCAAATGCAACTTATTATTAAACAAAGTAATATCCAATTCAAAATCTTTCATATAAAAATACCTGGTTAAAATATTTCTGTATGAGACGAATATATTCGAAGGCAAGTTTTTTTCCGCAAGATACATTACTTTGATTGTCTCCACGGAATTGGCCAATTTAACAAGCACTGGGTCATCCTTTAAGTCTGTAATGGTATTCAATTTTCCAGGAAGAATCATATAAAGCAGCTTCGGCTTGTCTTTGTAAACTTCATTGCGCCAAGAATTAAGCCCAGCTTCGCCAGCGAAAAAGCGCACGCGCGGGCGATCGGAGTGAACATTATAAATCGCTTCAAAATCCGGCATCAGCTTCGTAAATTTATCTTCAAGTTCCTCAACCTTACTCTTTTTATCGTTCAAAATATCAACCAGACGCTGTGGTTTCTCGGCGATAAACAAACTCTTTTTGGCGCGATCAGTACTGCTAATCAGTCCGCGTTGAATGAGCAACTCAACCTGGATATACGTCGTGGCGCGATTCACGCCCGACTTCTTTGATAATTCCTGTATCGTAGCCGTACCCAATTCCAAAGCCGCCAAGTAAACCTTGGCTTCTTTTTCGCTCAGACCGAAATTTTGTAATTCTCTTTCTAGCATATATTAGATTACGAATTACGAATTGGCTACTAATCTACGAATGTCTACTAATTCAGTAAGTAGTTTAGTTTTCGTAGTTATCCGTAGATTCGTACAAATTCGTAATTCGTAACATCTATATGTCCTCGGCTATTCCCCACAAAGCGTGAAATAACAAGCCCAGCGTTTGGGCAAATAATTTATCGGTAATCACCAACCAATCTCCACGGCCGGCGATATAGACATTATTATCAGCAATGAGCAGTTCGCACAAAAAACTGAATTTGGCTTCCGGCAAAAATTTCAATTTAAATTTTTCATTATCCAGAAACGAATGCAGCCGATGATCAACCACTTTATTTTTTGAAATATAAAGCGCTTTGAACTTCTGAACAGAATCAACCAACCGCTTGACGTGATCGCGATTTAAATAATCACCGTAAAGTTCGTGGTTGAAAATATTGTACATCTCCTCGCAACGCAATTCAGTGATTTCATTACGGACAGATTCAAGTTCGCTTTTGTTTTCATAATTGTAATAACGAACACTCGGCCTGTCTTTCGCCAAATTATAAATGGATTCCAGCTTAGGCATTATCTTGTCGAGCAGATCGCGGCGGCGTTCGATTTCCTTTTCCTGCTGTTGGTGCAAATATTTCAATTTTTCCGGCCGTTCCGCTAAATAATAAACCTTGTCGTTTTTTTCAGTAGCATTGATCAAACCGCGAGAAATCAAATTTTTTATGTGGGTATAAGCGGTCGTGCGATTAATATTCGCCTTGACCGCTATTTCTTGCACAGAGGCATAGCCGAGTTGCAAGGCTGCGAGATAAACTTCCGCTTCCTTATCGGTGAGTCCGACAGACAATAATTCTTGAACAAGCGCCATATTTAAGTTGGTCAATTCATTACATACTGATTATATCATGAATGAAGATAAAAATGTTAATAGTTATTAACATTATTTTCTCTGTAATATTTTGACTGAATATGAAAGAAATGTTAATAAACATTGACGGTTTTAACATAAAGTTGTGCACAGTCAAGTCTTCTCTATAAATAAACATCAGCTATAATTAAAATATGAATTATATGTTCTTTCATGGCCACGGTGGCCAAATTGGAGGTCGAAATGTTGAACGCGTTGAGTTTAATGAGTGACCAAAATTTGCAGGGACTCATCTTTCTGTCCCTGTTCAGAAATCACGTACTCTCTCAGGCCGGACTTGGTCCTGGCGGACTGGGTCCAAGCAAACAATGCGCTGAGCCGGAAATCAACGTTCACATCAGCAGTGAACAACGCATTCTCCAAGACGGCACTCAACCGTTGCCACCGATAATCGTGGTAGTAATCAAGGAATAATATGTTCTGGCAAACAAAACAGGGACGGATCAAATCCGGCCCTATTTTATTTACAAAAGAGACAGGTTTGAAACCTGTCTCTACGTTTATATGACAATGCTCAACATTCTTCCTTTAACATAAATTATTTTTTTCGGTTCAACCCCATTCAAGAATTTTTGAATTTTTTCACTCTTAAACGCCAGCTGTTTTATTTCTTCTTCTGAAATATTCGGATCAGCCTGCAGTTTTTCTCGAACCTTGCCGTTTATTTGAACAGGAATTTCAATGCTTTCTTGAGTAATTAAATTTTTATCGTATTCCGGCCATTGTTTGAGCGTAATGCTCGTTTCTTTTTCCCTCGACATTCCTCGTCCTCCCTCGTTATCCCTCATTCTATTCAAAATTTCCTCCGCCAAATGCGGCGCGAACGGACAAAGCAATGTTAAAAACTTTTTAAACGACTCTCCGGTGCAACCATCAGTTTGAATTTTATTCATGAAAATCATCATAGTTGAAACAGCGGTGTTGAATCTCATCTGATCAATATCCTCGGTCACTTTTTGGATTGTTCTGTGCAACAAAGCTAAAACTTCTTTTGAATCAGCCTCAATAAATTTATCGAACGCATAAATCTTTTCCAAAAACCTGCGCACGCCGATCAGTCCGTTCATGTTCCAAGCGACCGTCTGATCATAGGGACCGACAAACATTTCGTAAACGCGCAGAGCGTCCGCGCCATAATCTTCCACCACTGAATCAGGATTGATCACATTACCACGCGACTTGGACATTTTTTGTCCGTCGGACGCGAGGATCATACCATGCGAAACCCGTTTTTGATACGGTTCAGGGGTCGGTACCGCGCCGATATCAAATAAAAATTTATGCAAGAAACGAGAATACAACAAATGCAAAGTCGTGTGTT
>JBBTXH010000082.1:0-3738 GCA_038062385.1 Patescibacteria group bacterium | reverse complement strand
GCCATTATAAAAATCAACCGGTAACCAATATTTTAATTTATCCGCGTCAGCGAATTTCTCCTTGTTTTTCGGATCAATGTAGCGCAGGAAATACCATGAACTGCCCGCCCAATTTGGCATGGTGTCGGTCTCGCGCTTCGCGATTCCGCCGCACTTTGGGCATTTTGTTGTCACCCAATCAGCCATCGCAGCCAAAGGCGATTCGCCTGTATCAGTCGGTTCATATTTCTTAACCATTGGTAATTTAAGCGGCAACTCTTCTTCCGGCAACGGTACTTCTTCGTTGATAATTTCAAACTCCCAGGCGACTAAACCGTTTTTATTCGCTTTATCGCTAAGATTTGGAGACAGTTTATCGTAGGCAACTTCCAACTCAGTCGCTGATTTAAATTTTTCTTCAAAAGTTTCCGCTAATGTTTCTTTATCTTTGAAAAATTCAGCCAATGCTTTATAAGTTTTTTGTTTTTTAATTTTCAAAATCAACTCTTGTCCGTTATTTTTATTAACTCCCAAAATCAAATCACCGGCTTGAACATTCCCAAAATAACGATCCGGTTCCTCGGGATTTAACGCTCGTGATTCAACGGTTTTAACTCCGTTCAATATTCTTTCCCAAACTTTATCTTGCCGAAAATTCAAAGATAGTTTTACTTTTGAACGCAATTCTTCGTTTTTCGCCGCGCAACTCGGGCAATGCACGATCGGTATCGGCTCGCCCCAATAATGCTGGCGGGAAAATACCCAGTCGCGGAGGTGATAATTGATCGATCTTTTTGCAACACCTTTTTCACACAACTCCATAACTATTCTTTCCCCACATTCGGCAGAATGAAGCCCATCAAACTTACTTGAATTGATTATTGTCCCGTCTTCTTGCCAAACAACAAATTTTTTCTCCGTCTCTTTTTTATACCAATCTTGTGATTTTTCACCAGATCCAAAAATTCTAACTTTTCCTTTAACCCCCACACTATCCAATGCTCTCTTTAACAACCCCAAATTTCTAGCCATCAACGTATACTTATCAAACATTACTTGTCTTATATAAGGATACTCCGTTTCAAGTTTTTTCAAATCAATAACATTCTTATCAACCTGTACAAAGTATTCTTTTTCATCAATTACTTTTTTTATTTCTAATTGATATTTCCGCGCAAACTCAAAATCCCTCTCGTCATGCGCCGGCACAGCCATAATCGCGCCGGTGCCGTAATCCATGGAAACATAATCAGCAATCCAAATCGGAGTTTCTTCGTTGTTAATCGGATTGATCGCGTATGCGCCGGTAAACACGCCGGTCTTCTCCTTCCCGTCATTCTGAACTTGTTTCAGAATCTTACGCTTCACGCTTGTTTCGTTCTGATAAGCCGAAACAATTGTTTTTTGTTTATTTGCCACAATTTCACCAACCAGCGGATGATCAGGCGCTAAAACCAAAAACGTTGCGCCAAACAATGTATCCGGCCGCGTTGTAAACACGCGAGCGCTTTTATCGGTTCCTTTTATTTTAAAATCAACTTCCGCGCCTTCGCTTCGTCCAATCCAATTAATCTGCTGTGTTTTTATTTTTTCCAAATAATCAACTGTCTCCAAATCATCAATCAAACGATCTGCGTAGGCAGTGATTTTCAACATCCACTGTTCCAGCTCTTTTTTCTCGGCAGTTGTATGGCAACGCTCGCATTCTCCGTCAATCACTTCTTCGTTCGCCAACCCAATTTTGCATTTCGGACACCAGTTGATCGGCATTTTCTTTTTATAAGCCAATCCTTTTTTAAATAATTGCAAAAAAATCCATTGCGTCCATTTGTAATATTCAGGGTCAGTTGTATTTATCTCTCGCGACCAATCAAAACTAATACCCAAATCCTTCATTTGTTTTTTAAAAACCTTGATATTTTCTTTGGTAATAACAGTCGGGTGCTTGCCTGTTTTAATGGCGAAATTTTCCGTGGGCAAACCAAAGGCATCCCAGCCGATCGGGTACAAAACATTGAATCCCTGCAAACGTTTCTTGCGCGCCATGATATCCAGCGCCGTATAACTGCGCACATGGCCGACATGCAGTCCGTCTCCAGATGGATACGGGAATTCTATCAAACAATAATATTTCGGTTTTGCGGATTTGTCCGCCGCCTGAAAAAAATCGTTTTTCTCCCAGAATTTTTGCCATTTCCTTTCAATTTTCTTATGGTTGTATGTTTTCATATTAACGTTTGAATTGTACCTCTTTTACTTCTTTTTTTCAAGGGAGGGTAACATTTCATCAGAAACTAAATAATACAGATTACGCCACAAGATTGTTCTTTCGTTCATAAGTTCATACGTTTATAGTATTCGTAGTAATTCGTAATCAAAAAAAAAACAGGCCGCGCTTTGCGCGAACCTGTATGAAATACATCAGAACATGGCTATAGCAATATTCAAACGATTACTTTACAACAGCCAAACCCACGGTTTTTCTCACTCTCCTATTCATTGGACATACCACTTACAATAAAATATGCTCCCTTTCTCCTTGGCATCATTTTCGCCTCTTTGATTACTTTATGAGAAATCGCAGCAATAAATCTTGCGATGCTATACATCTCTTCAAAGGAGTAACTTCCCCCCAGAAACAACTTATCGTTCTTGCGCCACCAGAGCAAACGTGTACCATTTTTTCTAAATACCGAGATAAGAACAAATCTTGATTTGTTTGTTAGAGTCCGATCAAACTTAATCATGTCGTCTGTATGTAATCGCGTTCTTACGATCTTTCCTTCTCCAAGTCTTGCTTCCGTCCAAAAAAACATTCCGCAAGTATCTATAATCCATTCTTCCTTTGTTTTATCGTATTTCCGTCCCATTTTACCTCCATCGGCAGTTTTCTGCCTTGTTAGATGATTCAAATCAGTTACCGCAACTGCGGTGCTTCCATCGGCAAAACCACGGTTTGGCCGCTGTCAGACTTACCATGATCCCAGCCGGCGCCTTCCACTTGATCTTTAGAATACAAGTGCATTGACAGCACCCACTCGCCATTATCCTTGTCATGTCTGCAATATGCGTAAGCTGATTCACCGCGCGCGGCACATCCCATAAAAATTCCGGCGTGACTGTACGTTGTATATTGAGAACTATTGATCGCTTGCCCTCGTCTGTTTCAACAACAAACGAGAAGCTATCCCATTAGTGCATAGGGACATATTGAATGCGTAAAATCTTGGAAACTTTCTCGCTGTCGCAAGAAACAGCCTGCGAGCGCATTTCACGCGCTTGGTTCAAAACGATTTCCTGCTGTTCAACCGCCGGACACTCCGACTGATTATTCGGCTTACAGTTTAACAATAAAACGAACAGAACGGGGAAAATAATTACAGAGCAAAAACGAATCATTTTTCTCCTCCTTACTTGGATGTCTTTATCCGGAAGACAACAATATAGCTATAAGTATTTCCACCGCCATTTTGCGATGTCATGGAAATAAACTCCCTTTCAGGATGGTTTTTTATGAACGAAGCCAAATCTTTAGAAAACTCTCCCGCATCATTGCGATGTTCGTTAAAAACATATACATCATACCCAATACATATCGGCTCGTAAATAGGGGTATTAATTTTTCCTTGATTAAGTGACGATTCTTGTTCACAATTACAAGCGAAAGAACAAATCGCCACGAAAAGCAAGGTTATTATTCTAGTCATTGTGCCCTCCTTTTATCTGTTGGTGTTTGATCGGAAGAAAACATAGTAACCA
>JBBTXH010000081.1:0-7688 GCA_038062385.1 Patescibacteria group bacterium | reverse complement strand
TACCACCACATTCCGATAAAAAAAGCTAAAGCCAAACCGACCTTGATGTAATTATTTTTTAAAATATGAACCTTCTCAATTAACTTCAGCTCTTTAGGAGTGAATGGCCTATCAAGCCACGCTTTCACTGCTCGCGAAAACCTCTTGATTATCAAAGTACACCTCCTTTTGGTCCGTAATCTCATTGAGACAGAACAACTACGAACATCATGACACCTTAGCGCGATTTTTTTTATAAGTCAACATCTTGCAGCAGCGCTTGTTAATGCGCTCCTTTTTAAAAATAAAATGAGCCCGCAGAGATTTTTCTCTTTGGGCTCTTGATAGTACTGATCAGAAAGTAAGTAACTCAATGAGTTTTTCGGCCGTCAGGTCTGACGCGCACGGTGCGCGGCGGATAGTGCTCCACGGGACGAGACTGTTCCCGCTTTTGAGGATTACGGTTTCCTGGCCGCTTTCCGTCGTCTTTTCCGCACGAACCACCTCATGACCCCAGCCCTGGCGAACGCCGCTCATACCCTTGAGCCAGGCGATGTTGCCGTAACCCAGTTGCTGGAGTTGTTCGGGAACGAGCACGAAGCCGTAATTGATATTCACGGCGTTCGCTCCGCCAATTAGCCGAGCGACCTCGCACGCGAGTGCGAGGAACTTCTCGCGGTAAGACTGAATGACTTCGGACTCCGTCGTCGGACCGTCAGGAGCATACTCGTTCCAGAAGCTGAACGGAAACGTAGATATTCCGCATGATTGGCCATGGCCGTGATAGCTGTTCTCCACCCCTTCATTCGAGTCGTCGCGCACCACTTCGAAGTGGTGACTATTGGAATTCCAGTCAGAGTGCTCCACCCAGACGCGACCCTTGTTATCGGCGACCTGAGGGCTGAAGAAATTTGCCCAGAGCCGCGGCTCTCGCGTGCGATACGCCACGTTCTGACCAGCAACGTTCTTCACAAGCGGCTTGTCGGTGGCTTTGTACTCACCCTCGTAGTTCTCATCGACCGCGGTGGCATCCACCTGAAGCACGGGCCGAGCGCGCTCTACACCGAGCGTGTCCATGATGAGCTGATCCGCGATCAAAAACGTCGTCCGCTTCGGATAGCCCAGATAGAACTGGTTTTTGAGCCAACAAGACCAGAGGCCGACGATGCCCTGCGGAGTTTCAATAGCGATGCTCCAGCCTGACTCGTGGAACTTCGACTCGTGCGATTTTTCGCCGGCCGCCTTCTGTTCCGCGTCGGCAAGAGTTGCGTTCGCCAACACCATCAGGAGCGCTCGTTGCGGATCGTGTTCCGCGGCGTCGTTGATTTCCTCGACTGCGATTCCACAATACTGTCCGGTCATTTCGTTTCTCCTTTCTGTTTGCTTGTCAGTATGATATCCGGGGATCCCCAGATAACGTTTTATCTTAGTATAATTACTAATATCTGTCAACTCACGTAGCGTTTAAAATAAAAACCGCTCACTTAAACAATGAACAGTTAATAGTCAACATGGTTTACCCCTGAAGTATTTGCTGCTTCGCAAAACTTCCGGGCAAGCATGAAGTGAAGGGAAACTTTACTTCATGCAAAAAAACTTTACCTACTTCTACTTCTACTTCATGGTGGGCGGGAGAGGATCAGCTCGTCTAAATCATAACAGCCGGTTTCTTTGAATTTAATGCTTTGATTATTTGCATTGAAAAACGCAAAATAACATATTATGGACGCTTATTTCTAGCCGCAAAAGCAAAATAATAAAAATATTTTTCCAGCTGTTCGGGAATAGTTTGATAGAAGTTATCTCCATAGAAATAATCCACCAAAATTTCGCGCGTTCTCAAAATTTCTTTCAGCCGATGCTGTTCAATCCAGCGTCGATCACTGATCGTCAAATCAATCAATTCTAATGCTCTGACCAACGCTTTCTCTCTGTATTGTTCGTTGTTTTTTTTCTGCCAAGAAAGAGCACGGCCTACTTCGCTACCGACATTGCCCAATTGTTCGGCCAAAGTCAAAGACGACCATCTTCCTGCGGCCAAATCCTTGTGTTGAGCGTCAGCCATATTATTTATTCAACCAAAATATTAATTATTTCAATAATTTTTTTCCTCATGTTTTCATCGTCAACATTGCGCGATCTATTTCCTTGCGTCGGCCGAACATTTATCATCGAATCAAATTCAACCATCTGATCTTCGGGAACATCAGGATAAAGATTTATTCCCCACAGGTCAGTCTGTTTAGAACCTCGTTCAAGTAGCAATAACTCCTCATCAGCGTGCAATTCGCCACCAATGGCCATAATTTTTTTTTCCACGTCAACAACTGCTTTGACCAAATCTCCAAATCGCTGTTCAGCGACCTTTTTCAATTCTGCGCGAGTAATTTTCTCATCGGTTATAAGACGAATTGATTTCTCCAAATTTTCATTGTTGTCGTCCATAAGTTCAATTTGTTTATGGTTTATTAATCCATATTTTTGGGCGGGAGAGGATTTGAACCTCCATGCCTTGCGGCACTTGCTCCTAAGGCAAGCGTGTATACCAACTTCACCACCCGCCCGAAATTAAATCCAAAAATCAAAACTCAAACAAAATTTAAAAGTTAAATGTAAAATTCAAATTATTCTTTATGCTTTATATCACAACAAAAAACACCCGTCAACCGGTTTATAATAAATTTAGCTAATCTGCGTAAATAATTGTTGACAAAACGCATTGCCTTTGCGAAACTGACGAATCAAGCAATTTTCGCTTGACAAAAACGTATATAGTGTATATAATACACCTAGATGATCATTAACAACTGAAATTAGGTAAGACATGATTTACCCTGTACTATAATTATTTCATATTAAGTACAGGGCAGGCTGATTCCTACGTGATTCTACTGATTATTTTTGGTTGCGCTTTCGCTTCTTTATAAAAACAATCCGAATGACTCTGATTACTGATTACCAGTTACCAAAAAGAAAGGAGTCAGCCATGAAAATCGCTTTAATCCGTTTCCGACCGAAAGATACGAATTCAAGAGATCAGTCTTTCCAAGATTATATCCGCAAACTTCAAAATCGCGAAGAAACGCTTCGCCGGCAAATCGGACAGCTCGTGTTGCCGCATGAAGCAGATGTTATTCTGAACGTGAGCGGCGACGGACCAATGACTGAAACCGTCAAAGAATACGCGCATCTCAACAAACCGTTTTATGGCGACAACTTTGGCACGTACGGATTTCTTTTGAATGATCACACTCCGGAAGAAAACATTGTGGAAGCGATTGAACGCGCGGTTTGGATTGAGTTCCCGATGTTAGACGTAACCATTGAATATCTTGACGGGACTACGGAAAAAACATTGGCGTTCAATGATGTCTGGACAAAAACGCTGAGCACGCAAACCGCGAAGCATCGCGTTTTCGTCAATGGAAAAAACATTGTGCCGCAAGTTTTCCCTGATCGAGAAACATTCGGTCTCGGAGACGCGGTGATCGTTTGTACGGCCGGCGGTTCCACCGCCTACAACCGATCCGCGGGCGGAAAAGTTTTTTCGCCGGACAAACATTTGATCGGCATTACCTTCGCTTCGCCGTCACCGATAAAAATTCCCGCGCTACAAGTTTCAGACAAATCAGAAATCGTAGTTGAACTGATTGAAGATGAAAAAAGAAACTACTTGGTGGTCGCGGACAATGTCGCTTTTGAGCGCGTCAAACAAGTGGTTATCCGCAAATCCGACATCACTGCCAAGATCGGTTTCAAACCCGGTTTTACGCATCAAGAAAAGATTCGGAAGATGCTGAAATATTATCAGAAGTTGAATGGGAACAAGCGAGACAAGCCCCGCAAAACTGTGCGGGGCAAGCGAGACAAGCAAGACGAGCAAGACAAGTAAGACGAAAGAAAAAAGATAGGAGGAAAAATGCTGAAACTAATAAATAAAATCAGCTATGCGGATGAAGAAATTAATGCGATCATCGCCGGTAAAATGCCGATCATCCAAGGATTATCTGATAACGATCTATACAAGTTTTCCATGCAGCAGGCCGTGCTTCTCGGCATGACTCCGGACGGATCATGCAAGTTTACCGATCTTGATACCGAATACTCGTTCACAGATCGCCGCGGAACAAAATACCCGAAAGATTTTGCCAAGGCAGTGCGGCGACAGATCGAGCTCATGGCCGAACTATCGCTAACGCCGTGGGAACTGGACGGCTTCAAAAAAATGCCGTGGTTCAAACGCAATTACCTGGATTTTCTGCTGGGCTATCGCTATGATCCGCGAGAAGTGACTGTTGCTCAAAAAGGAAACAAACTAAAGATCACGATTCGCGGACCGTGGTATCGCACCATTCTCTGGGAAGTACCGTTACTTGCGATTGTCAGTGAACTTTATTTCCACCTGACCGGCCAAAAAGCTGATGAAAATATTTTTGAGCGGAATTTGAAACGTAAAACACAAGTCTTCAATGACTTGAATGTTCCGCTGACTGATTTCGGCACGCGCCGACGTTTCTCCTACCGAGTCCAAGAAGCCACAGTGCTTTATCTCAAGGATAATTGCACCTGCTTTGCCGGCACAAGCAATGTTTATCTAGCGTTCAAGTACGGCCTGCGCGCCATCGGCACGCACGCGCACGAATGGTTCATGGCGCATCAAGCCATGTTCGGCACGCGCCTCGCCAACAAAACAGCGCTGGAGTCTTGGGTGCGCATTTACGATGGTTCGCTCGGAACCGCGCTGACCGACACTTTCACTTCTGATTCGTTTTTCGAAGCTTTCGGCAATCGCTTGGCGCGGCTCTTTGACAGCGTCCGCCACGACAGCGGTGATCCGATTGTCTTCGGTGAAAAAGCAATCAACCATTATTTAATGCACTTAATTGATCCCCTGAGTAAAACCATTATTTTCAGCGACGGCCTTGATGATAAATCATGCGTGAAAATCGCCAATCATTTCAAAGGTCGAACCAAGCTCGCTTGGGGTATCGGTACATTTCTATCCAATGACGTCGGTGTCAAACCATTGCAAATCGTGATTAAACTTAGCCGTTGCCGACTCTTGGGCAGTAATCGCTGGATTGACGTTGTGAAACTTTCAGACAATCCGGACAAGCACAGTGGCAGGAAGAAGGCCATTGCACATGCTAAGTATGAACTCGGAATAAAATAATTTTAAAACCAGCTATACATTAATAGCTGGTTTTTCATTTAACTGAATTTTTTTTGCGCCGACATTTTCTGGCGGCAAACGCCGGTGGCAATTGCCGAGACATTGCTGAAAATCGCGTCCCAGCGATCGCCATTATCCGAACTGGCAATAACAGCGTCATCGCGGGAGAAGAACGACACGTTTCGTCCGAAAGCCGCGGCCGCGTTGTCAACTTTCGCTTTGCCGGTTTCATCAATAATCGTAGCTGGAACTCCACCGGTCACGGACAAAGAGTTGAGCACATCAACAAAATGAATTCGTTTGTTGTAAACGCAAGCTGCCAAGACGTCATGCTGAAGAGCATGCTCGCGTCCGCCGGTAGTGATGAGCAGATCAAGCGATCGAATATACGCATCAGCATAGCCGTCAATCGTATCTGCGACATACACTGGAATGTCATCGTCCTTCGCGTATGGCAAAAACTCAATGCACGAGAAACCAAGCAGATTTAATTTAAATTCTCTCGCCACTATTTCAATCGCTTTGTCCACGCCCATATCCGACGCGCCGTAAACCAGTTGCAATTTTGCTTCGGGAAATTTTGTTCTCAACTGTTTAATCGTTGAACGCAAAATCGCCGCGCAGGCCGCTTCATAATCACCCTCTTGAATTCCATATCTACGAAAATGTTCCGGCCCGAGAAATGAATATCCGTTCATGGAAAGAGCAAAACTGTCCGGACAAGTCAAACATTCAGCAATCGCGTTTTCGTACTCGCCTTGAAGATAAATCTTTTTTTTTCTGAACGTCTTTTTATAACGATGCCATCCGGGAAACACAGCCGGATTGTCGCAAACCGCGCCCGGAGCATCTTCGCCTGTATTGTTTTCAACGACCACAGTTCCGTCAGCCAATCGTTCGATTCTGTGATATTCTTTATCGGACATTTTTTCCCTCCTTGTTGCTCGTGTAACGTTTATCGTATATCGCTTGCCCAGCACTCGAGCGTTACGAGTAGTGCTGGGTATATCGAGAACCAAGGAACCAACATAAACTTATAATAGATACAACTTACTGTCAACGTGACGGTAAAATAAATAAAAACCCCAAGCAAAATGTTGCTCGGGGATTATTGTTCTACTTGGTGTTTGTCGCCTCTGAGTAAAAATCTTTCGCATCCTGCGCCAACTTCGGATCAATGATCAAAGCGTCAATGAATTCCGGCATCTGCGCGTGAAGCAGGCTGACCATGACTCGAGGCATTCCTTCCGTAAAATCGTGAATAGCCAAGGTCAGGAGCAACACAACACCCGGAGCCACTTTCCTTTCTCCCGCATGTTTCAAAAGCAAGGGGTAAAATCCTTCTCTATAATAAACGTCGTCATTTACTTTGAGCAACCGCTCAAGCATCATCTCTCGATCAGGAAGGAAAAATCTTTTTTCGTCCACGACTATCACCCCTCCTTCGTCTGTATTTTGATTTTCCTTGGCGGTTCCAAACAATAATAGATCACAATATAAACTACAGACATCAATCCATTAAACCAGATACAGTCGCTTGAAAACGTTTCGCTTGCTAGTTGTGATTTTGTTGTCATAAAGACAGCAACGATTGCAATTACGAGATGAGAGAAAGCCAGCTGGTTAAGGATGTTTTTGGTTTTAAGAGTTAATCTTAAGACAATGCACGCAAACAATCCTATCATGCTAAAATAAAAATATAACTCATGACCCTCATTCTGGAAATGAATCAGTCCTTGGATAAACTCTCTCATTTCTGCCTCCTCTTGTTGTAAAAGTTCTGATAAAGAAACATAGCACAATCGCTATTTTATGTCAATACTTTTAATAATTTTAGCGAAAATAAAAATTCCCGGATAAATGTATCCGAGAATTTGTTATTTATCTAATAGAAAAGAAAACACGATGGAATTCTTCGCCCAGTCTTACCGGCTCTTCAAACTCTTTTCTGAAATTGCGCCACTCTTCGGGGATCGCTTCCACTCCGCAGTTTGCGCCAATGAGAGCGCCGACCATAGCGGCATTGGAATCAGTATCGCCGCCGGCATTCACAGCTTCGAGCACACCGGCTCGAAAGTCAGTGGGATGCCGAAGAAATGTGGCCATGGAAAACGGAATTGATTCCAAAGAAAAGCAGGAAGTACCGTTTTTCACACGCAGGTCAGTTGCATTGTCCAACATTTTTCCATGAAAAATTTTCCGCAATCTGGATGAAATTCTGTCTTCCGCCATTTGCGGATCAGGGAAAAGACGTTCAATTCTTTCAACCTCTAATATTAAGAGGAACAGCATCTTTTCAACATCCTCTTTCCCAAAAATTCCAGTATGCAACGGCCTCATAAAGATATTCGTCAATAACCAGGCAACAGCGTATGCCGCATGACTAGCGCGAGTGTCCGGGTGCGTCAGCCGTCCCTGCTCCATGATCTGATCAGCGGAAATGATCTTTTCATCAAACATCACTTCTGCTTTTTCTGAAGCAAAATTGACGGTGATATGATGAACTCCCGCTAGGCTCCCCACATCGCGTTCAATG
>JBBTXH010000080.1:0-2107 GCA_038062385.1 Patescibacteria group bacterium | reverse complement strand
TAATTTCTCGGAAAGATCTCTCCAATACCCACCGGGAGGAATCAGCTTCATTATTTATTTCTTTCGTTCGGGGTATTCTTGGCCTTCTGATTCCGGACATTTATGAAGCGCTTCTCGCAGAGGAATTATGTAATCCAATTCTTTTGGAAACAAAATTGGAATATTCAAATCTTTTCTTACTCCAATTATTATCAGCCGTTCTCTTTTTTGAGGAACATCCAAGTACTGTGATCGCAAAACCTTATATTTGACCCTATATCCTAATTCCTCCAAAACACTAACCATAGTTTTAATAGTTTGACCGTTATCATGGCTTAATAATCCCTTTACGTTTTCACCAATAGCAATTTTCGGCCTGACCTCTTTGACACATCGAGCAAATTCAAAAAACAATGTACCTCGTATGTCTTCAAATCCCAATTTTTTTCCAGCAAACGAGAAAGTCTGACAAGGAAAACCGCCTTGCACTATATCCGCTTGTCCTTCGAAAAATTTGAGTTCTTTAACGTCACACTCTGCGACGTTCCAATTGGGTTTGTTGATTCGAAGAGTTTCACAGGCATGTTTATCATACTCGTTTAATAACACATGTTGAATTCCAGCGTTTTCCATGCCTAAGGCGGTTCCACCCGCACCAGCAAACAACTCGATCGCCGTATACCCCGATATTTTTTTGTTTTTCAAAATTCTGAATTTACTTTTTTTTTCTCCATGAGTTTTATTCTGTATCCTTTTAATTTCACCCAAACTGAACATGCGATCATTTCGTTCATTTCTGAAAGATTTAATTAATCCCTTTTTATCCCATCTTCTAATTGTATCAATCGAGATACTCAATTTCAGAGCTGCCTCGCCGGCAGTAATGTATTGATTTTTGTGCATAAAAAATACTATATTCTAATCTATCTTAGATTATAGCAAATAACCTTTGCCTAGGCAAAGGTTATTCTGTGGAAAAAGCCATTTTGAATAATTTGGAATATTTTTCAGCCTCTGTTCCAGCCAACCTGTACTCGTGATTTTCCATAATTACCCTAGGCAATATATCAAACAGTTCCTTAAGAGCCTGTTCGCGATCGGTTGCTAAAGAATAAAAACTAACGCCGTCAATTATCCTAATCATTTTATTTATTGTGCGTCTCTTCCTTTTAGCTTTATTATCTGACGGTACAAATGGTTTATTGTACTTTTTCCTTCCTTGCGGAATTACTTCAACGTAGTATCCGACGTATCCATTATATTCATTTTCATCCAACATTGTTTTTAACGCATCATACAACTCAACTTTGTGATTTCCTTTTGTCGTATTGTGTTTATTTTTGATCTCCGCCAGAATTTTTTTACTTCTGTTTATAACATCAAGCCCACCACCACAGCCAAGATCTTCCCATCCAAAAACAGCACCAAGAATCTGCTGATGAAAATCGCCAATCTCGTTTTGCATTGATTTCTGTATCTGCCTTGCCTTTTCCAGCTTAACCCAATCATCATACGCGAGCGAATACGTGGCAGCTTGGAACAAAGCGGAAAACGGATCCACGACATTACTGTGCAATTTCTCGTCCGCCAACTTTGTCGCACGTTCAACAACCGCAATCACGTTATCCACAGCTGCAATCAAATTCACGTCTGATATGAATTTTAGATAAGGCATAAAATAAATTAATTTTAATCTTTCAACTCAATCAGCGCCAATTTAACAAGTTCTGAAATTTTCCTGACATAAACCGCGTCTTGCTCTTCTTTCTTTTTTACAGATTCAATCAGCGTTTGAATTTTGCTTTCAAATATTCGCGCATTATCTTCCATTAAAAATTTTACCGCGTCTTGCAAAACGAATAATGAACGCGTAAACCAACTATTTCGTTCTTGTGGATACTTGATAAAATCTTCATCTTTGGCTTTTACTCTTTTCAACCATTGATCAGCGAGTAAAATTTCCAGCTCTGAAATTATTTGTTTGATTTCCATTTGCTCGTCAGCTTCATTGACCTGAGGAGCTTCAGCGTGTTTTAACATATAATTATCCTTTTAATAATTTATTGTGACGATATTGCATTTCACGGGGTCTGGCCGTAAACCACTCCTTCGTCGGATTCACGGTAAA
>JBBTXH010000079.1:0-1977 GCA_038062385.1 Patescibacteria group bacterium | reverse complement strand
GCCGTACCAGCGAAACGGTTGATGCGGCACAAAAAACGGATACGCGATGAAACTTATTTTTGCGCCAAACAGCTCGCCGTAAATCGTATTTTTTCTATCCATGGTTACCTTCCAACTATTCAATCCGTACAGTTTTTCTAAAACATCTTCATTTTCAAAATTTTTTTCTCTAGAAAAAAAATCTAAATCCACTGAACGACGATGACCAGTCTGCAAAGCTAAGGCGGTGCCACCTGCCAAATACCACTTTGAGTTTTTCAACCACTCTTGTTTGGACAAGAAATCAAGCCCTTTTTTTGTTTCTCCAGGTAAAGTGTCAAAATGAAATTTTATTTGTTTTTGAGCATCAATGTCCATAAATTTTTAGTGTCTGATCTCAAACATCTTGATTTAGCAATGATTTTTCGAATAAACCCTTTATCATAATAATTCAAAACCCATCTCGCTTCTTTATCATTGCCAAAATCAGCTATCCGCTCAATGATATATTGAGCGTTTTTTTTAACATCTATTTTCTTGGGATTCGTATCCCAAAACAAAGCTTGTCTGAACTTCATATTGTCTTAATTATACCAAAATTTATCACAATTTGCAATGGCTCGGAGCTTGGCGTTAATGAGATTTCTTGTCGAAATTTACAACCCAAACTTCTTCACATTTTCATCCGCCAATTTCTGGATCAAAGCGATTTCATCCGCGCCGTCTTTTGATCTGAACAGATGTTTATATCTTCCTTGAAGTTTCAAATACTCTTCAACTGGCGGCCGCGGATTCGGACATTTTTGACTAGCGGTTAATTGTCCGTTTACATATTCAATCACCGGACAAATTCCGGTTTGTTGCGCTAACCTGGCGACTTTAATTGTATCCTTTGATTCAGTGTACCAGCCGGGCACGCAGGTAACAAGAATCTGCAAATATTTCGGGCCAACTAAAGTCAATGCTTTTTTAACTTTGTTTTCAATATCAAAAACATTGGCCACTGTGGCAGTGGCAACGTAAACGCAGTTGTGCGCCAAAGCGATTCCAATCATATCTTTCTTTTTTAAATCATTGCCATAAGATTTTTCCCCAGGCGGTGTGGTCGTGGTGTTCGCGCCGAGAGGCGTGGAACCGCTCGATTGCACGCCGGTATTCATATATCCTTCATTATCAAAACAAACGTATAAAATATTTTCACCTCGTTCCCACGATCCTGAAATCAAACCAAAACCAATATCAAAAGTCGCGCCATCTCCGCCCCAAGCAATCACATTAACATTATTCTTGCGTTCTGGAGCTTGCCCTGAGTCGCACCGAAGGGCCGCCAAAATTCCCGATGCAACCGCCGAAGCATTCTCAAAATTCGCGTGAATCCACGGCACCTTGAACGATGAAGTGGGAAAACGAGTTGTCGTTACTTCAGAACAGCCGGTGGCATTGACCACAATCGTATTTTCTCCGGCGGCCTGCAGGACATGCCTCATCGCTAAAATCTCTCCGCAGCCGGCGCAAGCCGAGTGTCCGGGATTTAGTAAATATTTAAATGGCATTTGATTGGTCATAATATTATTTTTTCACGCAAGAGTCATTTCCCCCAAAAGAATCAGTGAGATTATCTGCGCAATAATATCCATCTGTGCATCCACTATCACTATCGCAATCACAAAAATTATCAGAGCAGTTCCCGTCCCAACCGAGGAATTTGCCTTGTGACCCCGAAGAGCACTCAATATCTTTTGTACATACCGGCGGAGCATCAACGCATTTTTCCGTATCCGCGTCGCAAATAAGACTACTGATACAGGAACCAGCAACATCTGGATCACAAGAAAAGCCCAGAGAAGTACTGCCCATACAGGTACCATTGGCTATTTTCTTATTGCAGTAGAATCCACTTAAACAATCATTATTACCAGCGCACTGTGCGCTATCCTCAGCAGGAACCACGCAAATCTTAGCATCACCGCAATTCAACCCCACACCACAATCAGACTG
>JBBTXH010000078.1:1872-5551 GCA_038062385.1 Patescibacteria group bacterium | reverse complement strand
TGAAAAAACTAAAACAATTCATTTCTTGGCTGATCATTGGGTTTATATTCCTTTTACCTCTGCAAACGCGCCTGATTTACAAACAAGGCATTCTGAACGCCGGGGTTTGGGAATACGGCACCTTCAGTTTATACGCGACTGAACTTTTATTTTTTGTCATTCTGGCGCTGACGATTGTTTACTGCATCAAGCTTGTTACTGCAAACAACGCGTTGAACAAAAATTATTGGCGACGATTGTTGCCGCTGGTTGCGGTTGCGCTCATAATGGCAGTAAATATTTTTTTATCGCAAAGCCAAAGTATCGCTTTTTACAAACTCGGGCAACTGATTGAAGCAACCGCTTTGTTCTTTATCATTTTAATTATTAAGCCGGAATTTCAACGAATTTCTTGGGCAATCGTTCTCTCCGGTCTTGTTCAAAGCGTTTCGGCCATTGAACAATTCATTGATCAGAAAGTTATCGCCAATAAATGGCTTGGTATGGCCAGCCAATCACCGGAAATACTGGGTACTCCGATCGTTCAGCTTGATGGCGTGCGCTGGCTCCGAACCTTTGGCACATTTTCTCATCCCAACATGCTGGCCGGATTTTTGGTTGTTGGTTTAATCTTGATTATCGGTTTGTACGCCTCTGCAAATAAAGAAAAAATTAAAAAATACTTGTCTTTGATCTTTGTTATAAATTCCGTGGCACTTTTTACCACTCTTTCACGCGCCGCGTTGATTGCAATGTTTTTTTCAATAATACTTTTCGCTTTTCTTTCGCGTAAAGATCAATTACTAAATAAAACAGTAACAAAATTCGCGTTGATTTTTATTTTTATCGCCATAGTTTTTTCCGCGACTTATCCGGAGCTGATTTTTTCCAGAACTTTTTCAGGCAACCGTGTTGAAAATATTTCCAACACTACTCGAATTGAACAATACAAAGAATACTGGCCGATAATAAAAAACAATTGGCTGACCGGAGTTGGTCTTGGTAATTACACGGCTGAGTTATTTGCCACTAATCCAACAAGAGAAGCGTGGCTGTATCAGCCGATTCACAATACTTATTTATTAATCTTCGCTGAACTCGGAATTTTCGGGTTCATCCTGATCTTGTCGATTATTTTCTATGTTTTTTATCTAGCGAGGGGCACTCTCACTTGTCATTACGAGCCAGTGTCCAGATTAACTTGTCTTGCTTGTCTCGCTGGTCTCGCTGGTCTTGCTTGTCTTGCTCTTTTCGACCACTACCTCTGGTCTTTTTATTCCGGTATCATATTAACTTCGATAATTCTTGCCTCTCAAGAACAAAAAACAATATGAATTTCATCATCGCTTCTGGTCCAGTCATCATTGAAAACAACAAAGTCTTGCTCAATAAACACGGCGATGACAATTTTTGGAAATTTCCCGGCGGCCGGATTGAAAACTTTGATTTTATTGATCCGTTCAATTCTCTTGAAACCGCTTGCCAGCGCGAAGTGCGGGAAGAATTGGGTATAGAAATAAAAATAATCAAACCGCTGAAGCCGATGATGATTGGAAAACCGAATTCAAACGACACCCAAGTCGTCTTAATCCATTATCTGGCTGAGCGTGTCGGCGAAATAAAACCCGGGCAAGATATTAAGGAATGGAATTGGTTTGATGTCAATAATTTGCCGTCGGACATTGCCCCGAACATTAAACCGGTAATCAATTCATTAATATAAAAACGCAGGGTAGAGACGCAAGATTTTGCGTCTCTACCCTGTACAAAAAAACGCCCTACCGTGGTAGGACGTTTTCATTTTTTCAACGGAAATGCTTTTAAACAAACAAAATACACAACCATTCCAAGCCCAAGGCCGCCAACCGCGTCAATAAAATAATGCTGTTTCGTGGTTAACGTGGAAATGGCAATGAGTGGACACAACACTGAAAAGAACAAACAAAGTTTTGGCCGTTCATGGTAAAGCAGAAGCGGAATCAAGGCGCACAAACTGACATGAAAACTGGGATAACAGTTAAACGATGAATCCAATTTGTACAAACCAGAGTAAATTTGCTGCCAAGGAAATTCCAACCCGGAAATGTCTGGTCTGGCGTGATACCCGGTTGGGAAAAATACGAAGAAAACCATTTGCAACAGAATAACATAGATTGCGCAGAGCATAGCGCGGTGAAACAACACCTCTGTATTGATCAAAAACGGCACAATCGCAATCAAAGGAAAAATCAAAGCGTAAACAACGATTGTCCATGATAAAAACGGAATCGCCGTATCGATTGCCGTAAAAGGCAAATCAATCGGTTCGAAAAAGACCTTTTGATTGGTCGTCAAATACATGATCACGCCTGCTAAAAAAACAATGTAAAGGATCAATGTGCGAAATGCCCGGCTGTTTGCCTTAATCATTCGTTTCCTCCTTTTCTAAAATCATAATGACAGATTATTAATAAACTTGAATCTTGTCAAGAGAAAAAAATAAAATAAACGCGCCCTTGACACGAACTGAACTTTTATTATAAGATACAGCCAGAATTAAACATCTTGATCGTCAGATTGATTACTTAATTGGCCGGAGGAAACCACTCAATTAATCAAGGGGCGATCAAAAAAAGAAATATGTTAAGACCACTAAGTGACCACGTGCTGGTAAAAGCGGTTGCCAAAGAAGAAAGAACTGCCACCGGCATTATTCTGCCAGACTCTTCAAAAGAAAAACCGGAAAAAGGCGAAGTAATCGCTATCGGTCAGGGAAAACTCAATGATAATGGAGTTCGCCAACCAATGTCTCTCAAGGTCGGAGATAAAATTCTCTTCACCAAATATTCTCCGAACGAAGTTAAAGTTGATGATCAGGAATATTTGATTTTGAGCGAGTCAGATGTTTTGGCTGTAATTGAGTAAAGGTTACGAACGGACGAAAGAACGAATGAACGTATGAACAACGGGAGGCATTTAAAAATAATCAGTAGATCGTGTAACAATCAGTAAATCACGTATTACATGATTTTCTAAATTATCCCAGCCCTCCTAACTATCCTAAAAATCTTACTAATCCTACTTATCCTTCTAATCCTATAAAACTATGTCCAAACAAATTCTTTTTGACGAACAGGCTCGCCAATCAATCAAACGCGGCGTGGATAAACTCGCCAATGCCGTAAAAATCACTCTAGGTCCAAAGGGACGCAATGTTGTGCTCGACAAAGGTTATGGTTCTCCGCAAATCTGTAATGACGGCGTAACCATTGCCAAAGAAATTGATTTAAAAGATAAAGTTGAAAACGTTGGCGCTGAACTGGTCAAAGAAGTGGCCAGCAAAACCAATGATGTGGCCGGCGATGGAACAACTACCGCCACAGTTCTCGCGCAAGCGATTATTACCGAAGGATTCAAGAACGTCGCGGCCGGCGCCAATCCAATGATGATTAAAAAAGGCATTGAGAAAGGCGTCAACGCAGTGGTTGAAGAATTAAAAACACGAATTTCCAAACCGATTTCCAATCATGAAGAAATAACTCAAGTCGCTTCAATTTCCGCGAACGATGAACGGCTGGGAAAAATCATTGCTGAAGCCATGAAAGAGGTTGGTAAGGACGGCGTGATTACAGTGGAAGAATCTCAAAGTTTTGGTATTGATAAAGAAGTTGTTCGCGGCATGCAATTTGATAAAGGATATTTGTCTCCGTACATGATCACC
>JBBTXH010000078.1:0-1862 GCA_038062385.1 Patescibacteria group bacterium | reverse complement strand
ACCCTTACATTTTGATCACAGATAAAAAAATTTCCAGTGTCAGCGAAATCGTGCCTTTGCTGGAAAAATTGGCGCAAACAGGAAAGAAAGAATTGGTTATTATTGCCGATGATGTTGACGGTGAAGCGTTGGCCACTTTGGTTGTAAACAAACTCCGCGGCGTTTTCAATACGCTCGCGATCAAAGCTCCGGCTTTCGGCGATCGCAGAAAAGAAAT
The DNA here is from genome assembly GCA_038062385.1 of Patescibacteria group bacterium. GTDB lineage: Bacteria > Patescibacteriota > Patescibacteriia > UBA11705 > JABHMO01 > JBBTXH01. The sequence goes on along the minus strand of JBBTXH010000078.1, from coordinate 1,645 downwards.
GCTTGAAGACATCGCGGTTTTAACCGGTGGAAAAGTTATTTCCGAAGAAGTTGGCTTAAAGCTTGATCACGTGGAACTGGAAATGCTCGGCCAAGCGCACAAAGTTATTTCAAAAAAAGAACACACCACTATTATCGAAGGCCGCGGCAGTAAGATAACGATTGACGAAAGAATTTCCAGAATCAGAAAAGAACTTGAACTGGCCACTTCTGATTTTGATAAAGATAAATTAAAGGAACGTTTGGCTAAACTTTCCGGCGGAGTTGCGGTCATCAAAGTCGGCGCGGCCACGGAAACTGAAATGAAGGAAATCAAACTGCGCATTGAAGACGCGATCAATGCCACCAAAGCGGCCGTGGAAGAAGGTATTGTGCCGGGCGGCGGCGTGGCTCTGTTCCGAGCAAAAAACATTCTTGATCAATTAGTGGTTGACGGCGAACAACAGCTTGGCGTTGACATTCTAAAAAAAGCGCTGGAATATCCCTTGAAACAAATCGCGATTAACGCCGGCAAAGACGGCGGAGTGATTGCCGAGGAAGTTCGCAAGTCAAACGGCAATATCGGTTACAATGTTGTAACTGACAAGTTTGAGGACTTGGTTTTGGCCGGCATCATTGATCCGACAAAAGTAACTCGAACAGCGCTTCAGAACGCGGCTTCCATTTCAGCCATGTTGCTCACAACCGAATGTGTCATCACCGATGAACCGGAACCGGAAAAACCGCACGCTCATGGCGGTGGTATGCCGGGAGGGATGGGTGGAATGGACTACTAAGTGGCTACGAATTACAAATCATACAAATGTTACAAATTACGAATAACTCTGAAGTTTAAAACACAAAACAAAAAGAGATCCGGCTTTCAGCCGCGGTCTCTTTTGTTTTATCTTAGAATGCAAAATCTTTGTTCTGTTCATCTTCCAGTTTTTTAAAACGCACATATTGAAGTTGACTCTCTACACCAGCTGGATTCCAATCAATAAAGTCTTTATTTGAACGAAAACGTTTTTCTCTTAATTGTTCCTCTGTTAGTCTGATGGCTCTCGAGGAAAAATCCATGGCATCGGCAGCTTCCTTTTTAATTGAAGCTATCTTCTCCGGTTCGATTTCCACTTTAGCAAGATCTCCAGAACTATCTTTATAGTAAACATCCAACCTGTCTCCTCTTCTAACCATGCACATTACTCCTGCCGTCATTTTTTCAAAATTTTTAGTCGCAATAGATCCAACACATCCTTCTATTTCCTGCGGATTTGCCAAAACCTTTTTGTGCATTACTATATAACTGGCCAAATCAGGCGCGCGGCCTTCGGTTTCAGCGAGCTGCCTGGCTTTGGTTGTTTCTTCTTTTGTACCAATATAGAGACCGCCCATATCTTCTCCACCAGACCCCTCTGTATTTACTTTTTCTTTTAACGCACGAAGCTCTTCAGTTCCATGCGCCGGGCCCTCAAAAATAGATTTTTCACCTTTCATAAATTTATAAGTTAAATAAAATAATTAAGTTAATTGAACTAATTAAACAGGTCTGCTACTATGATACTATTTTTGTACTAAAACGCAATGTTGCTGTGGATACTATGACGCGGATTGGGTGAAATGGTAAAAAATGTGTGCTATCGATCAACAATTTAAGGTTTGAGAAT
>JBBTXH010000077.1:0-13702 GCA_038062385.1 Patescibacteria group bacterium | reverse complement strand
GCGACTTTAGCAAATTCCCGGCTGTCTGTCAACTTCTCTTCTCTCAGTGTTTGCGCTCGTTTAACCGCCGCCTCTGCGCGAGCCACGTCAATTTCTTCTGAACGTTCAGCGGTATCAGCCAGCACCACCACTTTTGTTGACAAGACTTCAATAAATCCGCCTGAAACCGCAATATCAAAAGCATCATTGCCCTTTTTAATAACAATATCTCCCGGCTTTAAAACCGAAATAAGCGGCAAATGATTTGGTAAAATCGTAATTTCTCCGGATTGCGTCGGCAAGGTGATTGAATCTACCTCGTCTTTGAATACCACTCTTTCCGGTGTAGCGATTTTAAAATTTATTTTCATAGAAACGTGTATCGTATATCGTGTAGCGTGTGTCGTGTATAGTATATCGCAAACAACTAAGGCATATTTTGGATTGTTCCCCAAAGCATTGCGCCAATACGATCAGCTTGTTTGCTTAATATTTGATAATTATTTTCAGTAAGATATTTTTCTTCAAAAGAAAAAAGAATTAAATATTCCGATTCTTTTAGCGAGGCATAAGATATTCTAAGAAAATTCTTATCAGATTTATTACTTCCTCTAGCATATCCTTCTATATAATTTAAAATAACTGAAAGAGACGCTCTCCTCAGCTGAGAAACAACTCCATACAATTCATCTTTTGGAAAACTTTTAGTAGCCTTATAAACATCATGAACGAAGCGATCAGCGATTGCTCTCAATTCATCATGAAATTGTTTTTCCGGCATATTTTAATTTAGTTAATCTTAATCGATACACGATACACGTTACACGATACACGTTACACGACCTCCTCAATCCCACCCTTCATGTAAAACGCCTGCTCCGGCAAATCATCATGCTTGCCTTCAAGAATTTCGGAGAAGCCGCGAATCGTATCTTTCAAGGAAACATATTTTCCAGCCATGCCGGTAAATGTTTCAGCTACGAAAAACGGTTGCGACAAAAACTTCTGCACTTTTCTGGCGCGCGCCACCAGCAATTTATCTTCGTTTGAAAGCTCGTCAACTCCGAGAATGGCGATAATATCCTGTAAATCTTTGTAACGTTGAAGTACTCTTTGAACTTCGCGCGTAACTTTATAATGTTCCTCGCCTAAAATATTCGGATCAAGAATCGTTGAAGTTGAATCAAGCGGATCAACAGCCGGATAAATTCCGAGCTCTGCCAATCCTCGCGACAAAACTACGGTTGAATCAAGATGAGCAAACGTTGTCGCTGGCGCTGGATCAGTCAAATCGTCAGCCGGCACGTAAACTGCCTGCACTGAGGTGATTGAGCCTTTAGTTGTTGAGGTGATGCGCTCTTGAAGTTCACCCATTTCAGTTGCCAAAGTCGGTTGATAACCCACGGCTGACGGCATGCGTCCGAGCAACGCGGAAACTTCAGAACCAGCCTGCGTAAAACGAAAAATATTATCAACGAAAAGCAAAACATCTTGTCCTTGATCGCGGAAATATTCAGCCAAGGTTAATCCGGTGAGACCAACGCGCGCGCGCGCTCCCGGCGGCTCATTCATCTGACCAAAAACCAAAGTTGTTTTATCGAGCACTCCTGAATCCTTCATTTCATGATAAAGATCATTTCCTTCGCGAGTGCGTTCACCAACACCGGCAAAAACAGATTTACCGCCATGTTCCTGCGCAATATTTCTGATTAATTCCATGATGACAACCGTCTTGCCTACGCCAGCTCCGCCAAACAAACCAACCTTACCGCCTTTGACAAACGGGCAGATCAAATCAATAACTTTAATACCGGTTTCAAACACTTCAATCTTGGTCGCTTGATCTTTGAACTTTGGCGCCGGGCGGTGAATCGGATATTTTTCTTTGGCTATAAATTCTCCGAGACCGTCAATCGGTTCACCGAGAACATTAAACATGCGACCAAGCGTATTTTCTCCGACCGGTACGCTGATTGGCCCGCCCAAATCAAGAACTTCCTCGTTTCGTTTCAGACCATCAGTTGATCCCATGGCCACAGTACGCACTTGCCGATCGCCCATATGTTTCTGCACTTCCAAAATTAATGATTTATCTCCGATTTTCACTTCAAGCGCTTGATAGATCGGCGGCATTTCAACTGTAAATTCCACATCCACCACCGGACCGATAACTTGTTTTACTTTTCCTTTATTCATAAGGTTACGAATTACTAATTTGCTACAAATCTACGAATGATCACGAATCAACAAAATCGATAAAATAAATTGTCTCAAATTGATCAGTAGATCATGTAATAATCAGTAAATCACGTATTACATAATTTTATAAATTATCACAACTTTCTTAAACATCCTAACAATCCCAATCATCCTCTCGTTCGTCAACTTAACGCTGCTGCTCCGGCGCTGATCTCTGAAATTTCCTGTGTAATACCGGCTTGTCGCGCGCGATTGAAAGTTAAAGTTAAATCATCAATCATGTCCTCGGCCGCGTCAGTCGCGTTTCTCATGGCCAACATTCTGGCGCTGTGTTCTGACGCTTCGGACTCCAGCACTGCCTGATAAATTTGCATTTCAATCAAACGTGGCAACATTTCTTTCAAAACAACATCTGCCGTCGGCTCAAACAAATATTCAAATTTATATTCTCCTTTGGCCAAATATTTTCCTTTTTTTTCTTCAATAAATTCCTTTGACATTCCCACTCCCGAACTTTTTCCAACCACGCCGAGAAATTCATCTTTTTCGTGCTCAATCGGCAAGAGCTGTTTAACTCTTGGAATTTGTTTCATGCTTGTTTCAAAATCCGTAAATGCGACAAACACTTTGCTGTATTTCTTTTTTATAAAATCATCAATCATCATTTTGGCGATCGCGCTCACATCAGACACTGATCGCGTTAAATCTTCTTTGGCGAAATCCGCCACTACATTCAACTTCATCCCCCGCAAAATATCGCGCGATCGAGCGCCGAGCGTAATCAAATCAGTGCTTTCAACGTTTTTTTCATGTTTTTTTATTGAGGCGATTGTTTTCTGGACAATTTGAAGATTGAACCCGGCGCACAAGCCGCGATTTGAACCAATTAAAATAACACAGATTTTACCACCGGCCGCAGCCTTGTTCAAAAGCGGATGCAGTTCCGGATTTGTTTTTTCCGAAAGATTCATAATCGTCACCCACGCCAAATTGGCATAATCGCGAGTCGCCAAAACAGCGGCCACCGCTTTTCTCATTTTCGCGGCCGCCACCATTTCCATGGCTTTGGTAATTTTTTTCGTGCTGGATACAGACTTGATTCTTCGTCTGATTTCCCGCGTTCCGCTAGGCATAAAGCATTTAAGCAAAAAAACATTTAAACAAATAAGCAACGGAACAATCAGCCTTCGCTGAAAGCTATGGCTGACAGGTGAAGCAAAGAACAACCAAGCAACCTACAAACCTACCGATCTACAACCCTACAACCTATCGTCCTTACTCACCTACTGTCCTACATCCTGTTCGCCCCCGTTTCCCTCGTATCCCTCGAGTCCCTCGCCAATCTATAATAATCAGTAAATCAGTAGGTATCAGTAAATCATGTATTACAACCATCTCAAAACAATAAATAATCCTACAACCCTACATCCTACCGCCCTACCATCCTACTTCCCTTCGTCTGTAGCTATCACCATTTCGTCCACTGTTGACTTATATTCCATAATCGTTTTTTCAATTTTCTTTTCAACTTTTTCCGTCAAATCTCCGACTTCAACGAGCTCAGTCAAAACATCTTGCGCGTTCAAATCGAAATATTTATATAAACCTGTTTCAAATTCGCAAATTTTTTCAACTTGAATATCATCGAGCAATCCTTTGATCGCCGCGAAGTTGATAATCACTTGCTTTTCCACAGTCAGCGGTTGATATTGTCCTTGTTTCAAAACTTCGGTAATGCGTTTACCGCGTTCCAATTGTTTTCGCGTGGATTCATCAAGATCAGAGCCGAATTGCGCGAAAGCCGCCAGCTCGCGATATTGGGCGGTTTCGAGGCGCAATTTTCCAGCCACTTTTTTCATGGCTTTGATTTGCGCTTTTGATCCGACGCGAGATACTGACAAGCCAACGTTAACTGCCGGTCGAATGCCTTGATAAAACAAATCGCCTTCAAGATAAATTTGCCCATCAGTGATTGAAATCACATTGGTCGGAATATAAGCAGAAATATCTCCGGCTTGAGTTTCAATGATCGGCAAGGCGGTTAACGAGCCGCCGCCAAATTTTTCATCAAGCTTCGCTGAACGTTCCAATAATCTCGAATGAAGATAAAAAACATCTCCCGGATAAGCTTCACGTCCCGGCGGTCGTCGTAACAGCAAAGAAATTTCTCGATAAGCAACTGCGTGTTTTGATAAATCATCGTAAATAATGAGCGCGTCTTTTCCTTGATCCATGAAATATTCAGCCATGGCGCAACCGGTAAATGGCGCGATGTAACTTAGCGATGCCGGCATGGACGCTCCGGCCACGACCACAATCGTGTGTTCCATAGCGCCGGCCTCTTCCAGTTTGTTGACAATCTTGGCAACCTTGGATTCTTTCTGACCAATAGCCACATAAACGCAAATCATGTTCTGGCCTTTTTGATTGATAATCGTATCAATGGCAATAGCTGTTTTGCCGGTTTGTCGGTCGCCAATGATAAGCTCTCGTTGACCGCGTCCAATCGGAATCATGGAATCAATCGCTTTGATGCCGGTCTGAACAGGCTGATGAACTGATTTTCTGGCAATAACTCCGGGCGCGATTTTTTCCACCGGATAAAATTTCTTGGTAACTATTTTTCCCTTGCCGTCAATTTCCCGTCCAAGCGGATCAACTACGCGTCCAATCAAGGCTTCACCCACCGGCACTTCCAAAATTCTACCCGTACTTTTCACCACATCACCTTCTTTGATTAAATACGGTTCGCCCAAAATAATAGCGCCGACGGTTTCCTCTTCCAGGTTCAAAGCCACGCCGAAAACATTATTAGGAAATTCTAACATTTCCGACGCCATCACTTCAGATAACCCTGAAATCTTGGCAATACCGTCGCCGGCTTCAACCACTCGACCGACTTTTTCCACTGACAGATGTTCAGAAAAATCGCTGATTTGTTTTTTCAATGTTTCAACAACATGATCCTTATTGGTTACAGACATAGGTTTATGATTAGTAGGATTAGTAAGATTAGTAGGATGAGTAGGATAAGTAAGATTTGCTTGAAAAAGCACGGTGAATAATTTATTCTATGTTTTCAATTCTTTGTTTCAACCGCATCATCTTGCCGTACAAACTGGCGTCAATCACTGTGTCGCCAACGCGCAAGCAAATGCCCGCCAAAAGTTCTTCTTTGATGACCTGCTTTACCAGAATTTCACGCTTGAGTTTTTCATTGATAATTTGAATGATCTGTTTTTCGTGTTCTGGTTTAATCGGCCGCGCTGATTCAATGATCACTTCGGTTATACCGGAAATTTCTTTGTGCAACTTACCGGCCAGGGTGATAATTTCGTCCAGTGCATTCAATTTTTGCGATTTAATCAGTAGAAACAAAAAATTATAAGTCTTATCGCTGATAAAATCTTGAAAAATATGTTTCAAGGCCTGTTGCTTTTTGGCAAACTCAACTTGTTTGTCAGTCAAAAACCTATCGGCATCAGGACTGGCCTTGATTTTTTCACTAACGTCATTCAAGTCTGATAACAATTGATCAAAGCATTCATGTTCCCTGCCTGTTTCCATCAACGCAGACGCCAGTTGTTTGATCTTCGCGCTTTTCATAGATTAACTTTTTATTGACGTTTTTCTCAATTCTTCAATCGCTTCTTCTACCATTTTTTTCTGGGCTTTTTCATCGATCGAACTGCCGGCAATTTTTCCCAGAGCCAGCGAAACCAAACCGCCCAATTCAGCTTTGACATCTCTAACCATGAATTCACGTTCAGTGCGAATTTGCTGTTTGGCGATCTCCACCACTCGGTCAGCTTCTTTTTGTGTTTTTCCCAATTTTTCCTCGCGAATCTTTTCCGACTGTTTTTCCGCGTTGGCCACAATCTCTTGCGCTTCTTTTCTGCCTTTTTTTATTTCTATTTCCCGATCATTGTCAATTTGCTTTATTTTTTCTTCCATCATGGCCGCGTCCTTCACTCCATTGGAAATCTTCGTTTCCCTTTCCGCCATGATCTTCATAAGCGGTCGCAAAGCGAAATACCACAAAACAGACAACACGATTAAAAAATTAATTCCTTGCGCCAAAAGCAAACGCCAATCAATGTGAAATGTTTTTATTAAGTCATCCATAAATAATGGAAATTAGAGGTTAGAAATTGGAGGTTGGAATAATCATGAATACATTACACCAACTTCTCATCCATAAAAATGGAGGTTAGGGGTTAGAGATTGGAGGTTGGAAAACAGAAGTTGGAAATCGGAAAGGAGAAACCGGAATTTTTTATTCCAACTTCCCGCTTCCCATCTCAAACTTCCAAAATAAAATACTATTTTATTCCCCGCGCCGTGTATCGTGTATCCTGTATCGTGTATCCTGTATCGAAAACGGAACGGAGACAAAATATTATTTGATGCTGAAAGCGATAACCAAGGCGTAAATGGCGATAGCTTCAGCGAAAGCAGACGCCAAAAGCATTGGCACTAAAATTTTTCCGGTTGCTTCGGGATTTCGGCCGATTGATTCCATGGCTTTGGCGCCGATCATGCCAATCGCCAATGCCGGTCCGATACCGCCGACCGCGATCGCGATCGCCTTTGCGAGTAATGCAATGTCCATATTGAATTTATTACAGATTTCGGGTTGACGAAAAATAATTTTACATCACCCTAATCTATAAATTATTTAAACTGTTACAAATTACCAATCACTACAAATTTACAAATCGGTCTAGACTGTTCTTCCGTACTGTTGTTCATGCGTTTGCTAGCCTTAGCTCTATTTGTAACATACGTAGTGATTTGTAATTTGTAGCCGCATTAATGTTCCTCCGCCGTCATGGCAATGGAAAAATAAACCATGGTTAGCATACCGAAAATCAAAGCTTGAACAATACCGACAATCAATTCCAAAAACATAAACGGAATCGGCAATCCGAAAGCCAGGATAACCGCGATTGACGATAATAATACTTCACCGGCGAAAATATTTCCGAAAAGACGAAAGGACAAAGAAGCGATTTTAGCCACTTCACTGATTATTTCAATAATACCAACAAAAAACTTAATCGGATTAACCACAATAATCGACGGATCTTTCCAAACCTTGACCGGAATATGCGCCAATGCTTTGACATTAACGAATTTATTGAAATATTTCCAAACTCCGACTGAAACAACGCCAAAAATATTCGCTCCGACAACAGCAATCAGCGATAAAGCCAGCGTGGTATTCAAATCAGCCGTACCGCCGCGAAAATACGGCACAAAAACGCTGTGCCCATCCTTCAATTCAGTAAAACCGATTGAACCGATGCCGGGTAAAAGTCCCAGCCAATTATTCAAAAGAATGAAAATAAAAAAGGTGAAGACAATGGGAAAAACTTTGAGCGATTTTTTTCTATTGGAAGTCACAGAATCGCATAAATTCAATCCGCCTTCAACCACGATTTCGAAAAAGTTTTGTATGCCCTTCGGAATTAATTTCAATTTTGTTCGAAGCGCCAGGCAAAAAACAATAATGATAGCAAGAACAATCCACGTATTGAGCAGCGAATTGGTAATCGGCCAACCATGATAATATCCGATCGGCTCAGCGCCGAGCGAAATTTCATGTTCCGTTGAACTGGTTTGAGTTTCACCGGACGATTGAACGGTTGAATCAATGTTAACTGTTTCAACTGACATATTTCATTATGATTTTTTATCAGACTTAATCTGTTCCTCCATTTTTTTCGCAGCTTTGAGTGTTTGCCTAATCATACCGACAAGCGTAATCGCAAAAGCAACAGACACGCAAATTATCAAAAACATTGGCGCGCGGTCAAATCTGGCATCAAGGTATTTTCCTAAAAATAAAGCAATAAAAATCGGAAAGACAATCCAACCGGAAATCTGAGCGAACAGCTCCATGGCCGGCCGCCACCATAAACTCTTATTTTCCTTTAGTTCATCGCTTTCCATAAAACAACTACATACTAACATTGATTCAATTTTTTTTCAACCTGTTTTTGTTGATAACCCTACAAAACTTCCCTCGTTCTTTGTTTTGCAAACTTTTAACGTTTCGAGGGGTTATAACACTTTTACCTGTTTTAGTTTCAATATCCTTACGGGCATTACCAGCCACCAATCCGCCTTCGCGGGCAATGGTTGTGTTCTCTGCAAAATCTTTTGGTTCTCGTTTTTCCGATATTTCTGTTGTAGCAGTTTCAGCGAGCATGTTCAAAACCAATTCTAGATTGGTCATATTGTCGCGTAGATTTTCCTTCTTGAGTCCTTTAAACTTTTTGTATTCTTTGGTCGCTAATCCTGACCATGCTTTAGTAATTTCATCAGTGAGAATGGCAAATTCCAATCCCTCTTTTACTCCGCGCATTTCCCACTCATCCGTCAAAGCTTTTCTTATCTCAATGCTTTTCAACCGTTGATTGACCCATTCTCCACTATATCCTTTTTGCAGATATGTTCTTAATGCACGATTTATAGCCAATTCTGGATCCGCGGTTTCTTCAAGCCGCTCATAACCAACGCGAGCCAACCAAAGCTTAAATGGTTCGGCACTGGGCGATGGGACAGATTGAATTAGCCTAAGCATTACTTCGGTGTCCGCAACGTCAGTAAAACGCATCTTACCGTCCTGAGCAAGCATTTTCAAAGCGTGACATTTTGTCACGGCTTCGTTTCCTCCTTCTCTTAACAATCTTTCCTTTAATTTTCGCCAATAAGCTACAGGATCCACACTATTTGTCAGAATTGCGATAACATCAGAAACAGAAAAATACCAAAGCTCTTTTTCCTCGTCCCATTGACGACGAATTTTTTTTCCCTCGAAAATCGCAATCACTTTATTTTTTTTCCGTTTATTAAGCATAACGATTATAATTTAAACAGCCTCCTCGCATTCTCATCAGTAACTCTGATTAACTCCTCGAGCGGCATTTTCCTGATGTCTGCCAATTTCTGCGCCACGAATTCAACGTAAGCCGGCTCATTTCTCTTGCCTCGATACGGCGCTGGAGTTAAATACGGGCAATCGGTTTCAGTTAAAATTCGTTCAAGCGGAACGGTCAAAGCGATTTGTTCCAACTTGCCGGTTTTATCAAAAGTAACCACGCCGTTAAAACCAAAATAAAATCCAAGTTCAACAAATTCAGGGACAAGTTCAACCGGTCCGACATAACAATGAAGCACGCCACGTTTCACCGGTAAATTTTTCTTTATCTCATTTAACAAATCATGATACGCGCCGGAAATATCTTCTTTTGTTCCGCGGCAATGGATGATCATAGGCAAATTAACTTCGTTCGCCAATTTGATATGTTGAGTAAAAACTTTCTTTTGATATTCAATAATATCCTCGCGTTTATCCTCATCGAACACATGAAAATAATCTAAGCCGGTTTCACCGATGGCCACGACCTTCTTGTTATACGCCAATTCGCGGTAGGCGCTATGATCAAACTCTTCTTTTCTGGTGGTGAAAGCCACGCCCTCCTCTTCCACCGTCATATCTTGCAAATGAATCGGATGCAAACCAATGGCGGCAAACATTTTGTCGTGTTGGTCGGCAATTTCAATCGCCCGCCGACTGGTGGAAATCTGCGAGCCAACGTTAATCAACGTTATGTTTTTTTCCAACGCTCTTTTGGCCACTTCTTCCAAATCGTTTTTATAAGCGTTGAAATTTAAATGCGCGTGGGTGTCAAACATGTTTATGGGATTATTGGGAAAATTGAGAAATTTGTCGTGCCAGAGGCAGATCCCTGCCCGTCCGGCAGGCGGGCGTCCTTTGGCGGAGGATTATTGAGATTAGCTAGATGAGAAAGATTTGCTAGAAGATTTAAACCGCACTTCTTCTAACCATTGAACATGCGCTGACCTTTTTTGTTTATATAGAACCATTTATCACCCTTTCTGACGCTGGCCACTCCATTAAAAAATTGTCCGACATCATTAAACCTCTCGTCACTCATTGGAGCCCCTATCTTATCAATAAAAAAATAATCAAAACCAAGTTGAACTTGAGCCAATCCTTCAGAAAAATCTTTTGCCTCTTGAAATCGTCTAGACGTTATCGGAACGCCATTTTGATCTATATAAAACCATCCGTTTTTATTTTCAGCCAATCCGCCTTTGTCATCGGGATACCACCCACCACCGTTATTTACCCGTGCCAATCCATCTTCTGAAAACTTTCCAGCAAACGCAAGTCCTAGTTTTCTACCCAGCCTGTCGCGCAAGGCTATTTGATTCTCGTCTATTCTCTCGTCTAATGAATCATAGATTGCTTCCCATTCTGCCTTGAGTCTTCGAAGATTATTTAAGTTAGCGCTATTTTCGTCAAATTCCAAAAGATAACTTTTTGTCAAAGTTTGCAGTTGTTCGTATTCACTTTTTATTTGTTGGCAACGTGAAGGCATAATTTAAAATAAATATTTACATTCCCTACACGTTTATTAGTCTTCGGTATATTTGTAACATATGTATGATTTGCCTGTCCGCCATAGCATCGGCGGAGGCGGATAATTTGTAGCGGTTATTATTTACCTGAAATAATAACCACGAACTCGCCTTTGGACATGGCTTTCAGTTGTTCCAAAACCTCGTCAATATTTCCACGGTAAATCGTTTCAAACTTCTTTGTGAGTTCACGACCAACAATAATTTTCCTTTCCAAACCAACAAACGCTTTCATTTGCTCTAATGTTTTCAAAATACGATGCGTTGATTCGTAAAAACAACAAGTGATTTCAGAGTCAGCAATCTGTTTGAAAATTTTATTTTTGCTTTTGTGCGGCATATATCCCAGAAACAAAAATTTGTCCGTTGGTAAGCCGGAAACGCTCAAAGCTGTGATAGCTGCGCACGCGCCGGGAATCGGCACGACATTAACGCCCGCGGCAACCGCCAACTCAACCAATTTGTTGCCCGGATCAGAAATACCCGGTGTTCCGACATCTGAACAATAAGCCATATTTTCAAATTGCTCAAGCAAAGATTTTATTTTTTCGTCCGGAGTGTGTTGATGCAGGCTGACTAATTTATTTTTAATTTCAAAATGACCGAGCAACTTGCCGGTTTCCCGCGTATCTTCGCAAAGTATGGCTTCAACGCTTTTCAGAGTTTCAAGCGCGCGTAAGGTCATATCGCTCAAATTTCCAATTGGCGTGGCTATGATATAAAGTGTTTTCATGGGTTACGAATTACTAATTTGCTACGAATCTACTAATAGCTACCAATTGAACTGAAAACTTAATTTCGTAGCCCAATTATACCAAAATTGATAAATATGTCCATTGCCGTTATAATACGTTTATATGACCTCACCTCGGAACAAAACAATAACCGTCAACGCGGCTGATCAAAAATCATTGCCAATTTTGAAATTCAAGGCCACTGATAATATTGATAATCTGAAAAATAAAATTTATTTTGGCAATGCGCTTGAAGAAATGAAAAGATTACCAAGTAATTTTGTTGATCTAATCGTCACCGACCCTCCCTATACCATTAAAAAGAATTTCGGCCAAGGAACGATTTCAACAAACGAAAAGGAATTTACACTTTGGTGCGAGCAATGGATTAAAGAATGTTCGCGATTACTCAAATCATCCGGCTCGATTTATATCTGCATCAACTGGGAAGCGACTTCGATAATTGAATCAATCCTAAAAAAATATTTTAAAATTCAAAATCGCATTACTTGGAAACGCGACAAAGGCCGCGGCGCCAAAAGAAATTGGAAAAACAATCTGGAAGACATTTGGTTTGCCACCAAATCCAATGACTACACATTCAATCTTGATCAAGTTAAAATAAAAAAACCGGTTATCGCGCCTTATGTTGACAAAGACGGTCAACCAAAAGACTGGCAAGAAGTTGACGGGAAAAAGTTTCGTTTCACTCACCCTTCAAATATTTGGACAGACTTGGTCGTTCCCTTTTGGTCAATGCCGGAAAACACCGAGCATCCCACGCAAAAACCGGAAAAACTGATTGAACGAATTATTTTGGCAAGTTCAAACATGGACGATCTGATTTTTGATCCGTTCATGGGCTCCGGCACAACCGCAGTTGTCGCCGAAAAACTGAACAGAAACTTTCTGGGTTTTGAAATTGAGAAAAAGTATTACCTGCTTTCACAGAAGAGGTTGCTATCACAAAACAAAAAAGCAGAATTTTGAATTCTGCTTTTAACGCGTTCAAGACGTTCCTTTGTCGTCTTGATGCTTGCTGTTTTCGTTAATCCATTGCGAATACTCCACTTCGTCCAGAACAAACAAGTCCCGATCATACATTTTAAATTCTCTGGCCGTAACCACCCGAAGCGTATGCACGCCATGAATAGGCAAATCTATCTCCACTGCTCGTTCTCCTTCATGAACCGATGAATGAATTGATCCGATCAAACTGCTTTTCGTGAATCTCTCATTATGGACATGCACAACCGCGATTCCTTCGTCAGGCATTAACACTTGGCTGTCCGACAAACTGCCTTTTTTTCTACCTAGAACAATCGCTCCCATATCCAAATTGTAAAGTTCATCAAAACTTGTGATCAGTTTCATTTTCTTCTCCTTTGACGCGCCTCGTTTTGCACAAGACGGTCGGTTCAACAATCAAGTCAAACGTTTTTCCAGTTTGGCAACATTATCCTTCAAACACTTAATAACCTCATTAGCTCCTTGCCTTAGAGATTGCGTTTGCAAGAACAGAGTACAAACTTCTTCAGGCTCTAACAAATAGAATTCATAGCGACATCCATCGGATTCAAATTCTCCCCTAACCATACTGTCGTTAAGATAGCAAAGCGAAGCTGTTTCAGCGCGAAAACAAATACTTTCTTGCAACCAATACACTACTGCCAGCGAGCCTACAGGCAATCGGAACCAATTGCAATGAGATGATCTTTCTTCTGCTGCTGTTCTCTCAACAATATTTGGCGGGCAAACCACAACAATATAGTCCTCACATTTTTTCGTTGTAATTTTTACAAAGGACCATATCGGCAAAGCGCACAATTCATTGAATTTTGAAATTCTCTTCATTTTAACCTCATTTCAGGCACTCTGCCCGTTCACTATGAGAGTACCTAACAATGACCTGTCTGTCAACAGGTTAAATTGACTTTATGCTAAATCTTTGATAAACTGTTTATTGTTCCGGAAGGAGGTCAATATGCAAAAACTGGTTATCGCAAGTTACAATCCGGCCAAGGTAAATGAATTCAGGCGGCTGATGTCAGATTGGCCATTTGAGATTGTAAGTTTAAATGACGCAAAGGTCATTGAAAACATGGAAGAAACCGGTGAAACATTTCAAGAAAATGCTCTAATCAAAGCCAAGCGTATTCACAAAGTCACAGGTCTGCCAACACTTTCTGACGATGGAGGAATGGAAATAGACGCGTTGAGCGGAGAACCAGGAGTGAAAAGCCGCAGATGGCGCGGTTATGAAATGTCTGATCGAGAAATGATTGATTACACGCTGGAAAGATTAGCCGGCGTTCCTCGCGAAAAACGCACTTGCC
>JBBTXH010000076.1:0-1517 GCA_038062385.1 Patescibacteria group bacterium | reverse complement strand
AAATCTTGGCAAATACTATACAATCTGCCTGCCGAGGCGCGAAGCGCCGAGGCAACAAACGCTGAACATACAATTTGGCTCGGGGACATGGATTCGAACCACGATAAGCAGGTCCAGAACCTGCTGTCCTACCATTAGACGATCCCCGAATAATGAAAAGCACAAAGCACGAAATCCAAAACTCAAATGAAAATCCAAATTCAAAATTCAAAAATATAAAACACTATACCACATCGTCTACAAATTTTCAACCACCGTGCCGCCGAACTGGCTGGCGACGCTACTCGCTGTTTCTTCAACGTTTGGCTTTGGCCGGCCGACGCCATTCTGACCGATTAAATCAGATAAACTCAATCCCGGTTCAATTCGCGTATTCACCTCCACCTCACTGCCGAAAACGGAAATTAAACACTCACGCAAGATTCCCCTGCCCTCCGGCTTGTCAATTCTTTGTTTTTGCAATTCAAAAAGAAATCCAATAACCAGAACACCGGAATTAAAATCAACCGGTTTGCCCATGCGGAGCGACATATACAATAAATAATTTTTTTCCCGCATGGCGCTCAAAATTCTGTCCCATTGACTGTTGATCTGTGCCAAAGACAGAGTTTGCTCTGCTAAATTATTTTCAACAACTTCTACTGTTGGAGCGACCACAACTTCCGTAACCTCAAGTATTACCGGCTCACTAGGTTGTTCAATTTTACCGACCTCGAACGGATCAAAACCGTTTTTTTCCGGCGATAACTTAATTTCTTCTTTTTCCAATTGAACCGGTTTGTCGACCAACGGTTGCGCGTTCTTAACTAAAGGTTTTGCTATCGGCTGTTGAGCGACAACGATTGGCGGATCAACTTTTTTTATAAAACTAGCCACTTCACTCGACACCGTCAAATCAAAAGCCACCATTTCGAGCGCCAACTGCGACAGATGACTCTGTTTAAAAAGTTCTTTGTTCGCAAAACAACTTTTAATAATTGAAATTAAGAACTGCTCGGAAATTTCCGGCGCAAGTTTCACAATTCCTTGAATAATATTTTCCTCCACCTCGCGCGCTAATTCTTCGAGCTGTCCGCTGATTTTATAAACCAATATCTGACGGGAAAATTCCACCAAGTCTTCCAAAAAAAGCATGGTGTCCACGCCGTCAGCCACCAACCGATTAATCAGAGCCAAAGCCTCGGCCGTTTGTTTTTTTAATAACCGTTCCAGAAAATTAAAAAGTAAACTGAAATTAGCGCTGGGTAAAATCAATTCCGCTTGAGCCAAAGTAATATTTTTTTCTCCGAGTGAAAAAATCTGTTCAAGCAAACTCTCCGCGGCGCGCACGCAACCGCCTGATTGCTTGGCCACCAGAGACAGAACTTGTTCGTCAATCGTCAATGCTTCTTGGCTGGTGATCCATTTCAAACGATTCACCAATTCGGAAAAAATTACCTTTTTGAAATCAAACCTTTGGCAACGGGAAATAATCGTGGCCGGCACTTTGTGCGCCTCGGTCGTGGCTAAAATAAAAA
>JBBTXH010000075.1:0-4776 GCA_038062385.1 Patescibacteria group bacterium | reverse complement strand
GGAATTCTAAAAAATAAAAAAATCACCGTCTGTCAAATGATAGACGGTTTTTTTAATTGGACGATAACAACAACTGCTTTTTTATTATTGATGGAGCTGGTATAATAGGGAAGTATGAACAAACAAAACAATTTCGCGTATATCGACGGCAATAATTTATATCGAGGCGTAGGCGGAGCGGGTTGGAAAATAGATTACTGCCGTTTTCGGAAGTGGTTGTCTGATAAGTACGGCGTAACGCGAGCGTATTATTTTATTGGTTTAATTCCTAAATATAAAGACCTATATACGACACTTGGGGATGCTGGTTTTACGTTAGTTTTTAAGGAAATTATTTATGGCCATGAAGGCGATCCGAAAGGAAATTGTGACGCGGATTTTGTTTTGCAATCGGTAATCGATGTATATGAAGAAAAATGCGAAAAACAAATTATTATTACGAGCGATGGCGACTACGCTTGTTTGGTAAAATTTTTGGTTGATAAAGATAAACTGCAGATATTATTATCGCCAAGCACTCCTGATAAGTGTTCTATCTTATTAAAACGAATAAAGGCTCCTATAACATTTTTGGCTAGCGTCAGAACGAAGGTGCAATTATTAAAGAAAAAGCCCTCGTTAAGGACAGAACCTTAAAGAGGTCTTTTTCGTAATATTATGCTTGTATTGTAGCAGAAATATTCATTTTGTCAATGTTTTGGTTATTGCTAGGTGAAAGAAGCTAAATTTACATCTTTTAACTGTGGATAATTATTTATATGTTCAGCCACAAACAAAATTTCATTCATCATGAAAAAATCGTTGGCCAAACGAATCGTTTTTCCGTTTGGCAATTTTTGTTGATTCCAATCAGGCTTTTACCGTACTTAGTTTTGTTGATTTTGTTTTTCGTTTTGTTAATCGGAGTTTTCGCCGGCGTGTCTCTGGCTCCATATTACGCTTCGCTCAAAGTAACTTATCATACGGCGAATACCGGCGCGAATCATTTGTTGGCTGCGGAAAAATTTATTGGAGCCAAAAAGATCTCGCTGGCAGGACAAGAACTTTTAAACGCGGAAACTGATTTTAACACTGCGAACGCCGCACTTGAAGTTGTGAGCAAGGCAGCGATTTTTAAGAGCGGCTTGGCGAGCGATCAGTTTGATATCGCGAAAAAAATCATTGAAATTGGCGCAATCACCGCTGGTTCATTGAAAAACATCACCAATGTCGGCGAGGAAATTCAGAACACATTGCAAACGAAAGAACTTTCCTGGTCGGGTATTACCGAACAAGACAAAGAGCGTGTTTTAAAAATATTAACAAGTTCTGTCGGCGAACTGAAAAAATCGCAGGAAGAATTTCGTTTAGCCGGCGTGAAGTTGATTGAAATAAACAAGCGTCAGCCATTATTTATATTTGACCGAGCACTTCAGCCACTGCAAGAAAAAATTCCTAAAGTGCAAAAAGCGTTTGACAGTATGGTGGTCATGGCCGAACTTTTACCGGCGTTAACCGGCTATCTGGAAGAGAAAACTTATCTTTTTATTTTTGAGAATAACCGTGAAATGCGGCCGGCCGGCGGATTTATCGGCACTTATGGAATTCTGAAAGTGAAAAACGCGGCCATAAAAAAGTTTTTTACAGACAACAGTTATAATCTTGACAAGCCGGCTGAAGCGTATTTGAAAATTGAATCACCGGCGCCCATGAATAAGTACATGAGTCAGCCCAAATGGTTTTTTCGCGATAGCAATTGGTGGCCGGATTTCCCGACTTCAGCGGAGAAGGCAGAGTGGTTTTACAAGGAGCAAAAAGGCCAGGAAAAATTGGATGGCGTGATTGCCATGACCCCGACAGTAATTGAAAAGTTTTTGGAAATACTCGGGGAATTCAAAATAGAAAATTTAACTTTCAACAAAGATAATTTTTGGGAACAGCTTCAGTATCAGGTGGAATACGGTTATTATAAACAAGGGATTTCCATGGCGGAGCGAAAAGATATTATCGGCGAGCTGGGCAAGCAAATGATTGAACGTTTGGAACTATTGGCCATGAGCAATTGGCCGGAATTGATTGACGTTGTTTCGACCTCAGTCAAAGAAAAACAGCTCATGCTTTATTTCAATGATAAAAATTTGCAAGCAGTTGGCAAGAAAAACGGTTGGACAGGAGAAGTGAAAGATTTTGGCGGAGATTACATTATGTTGGTCGATGCAAATCTGGCGGCACTGAAAACCGATTCAGTCATGTCGCGTACTTTGAGTTACACTTTGTCGCAGAATAATGAGGGCAAGCAAATTGCCAACGTTAAAGTTAACTATCAGAACACGGGCGATTTCAGTTGGAAGACCACGCGTTATCGAACTTACACGCGGCTTTATGTTCCGGCGGGCAGTAAATTGATTTCTGTTAAAGCGGTGAATAAAGTTATTGAGACCAAGGATATTGATATTTATAATGAATTTGGCAAGACGGTTTTCGGCGTATTTTTCGAGGTTGAGCCGCAAAATTCAAAGACAGTTGAATGGGTCTATGAATTACCGACTGGTATCGCCGATCAAATCGAACAAAGCGAATATCAGTTGATGGTGCAAAAACAGCCGGGAATTTTGAGCATGAATCTACATTTGGATTTAAATTTTCCGAAAAACATTGTGTCGCGAAAAACCAGTTTATTTGAGAAAAATAATGAGCTGAAACATATTGAAACGATTAAAGAAGACCAGATTTATACGGTTTGGTTGGAGAAATAACGTAAGAGCAAAGATTCCGGATCACATAATTAGATTAGATAGTTTTTGTTTGAGGTATGTGTCCGGAATGACGGTGGGTGGGGGTAGGGAAAAACTGTAAAGAAAATAAATAAGCGAATAAGAAAGGGCGTTTGAACGCTCTTTTTTGTTGTTTTTGTGGCCTAATAAGTGGATAAATTTTTAGCTTCTGTGTTTGATTTTTGTGTGGTAAAATGTGGGAAGCTACAGATGTACAGATAAACATACAGATGTTACAGAAAATTTTTGGAGTGAGTAATACAGATTTACGTGATAGCTACTGATTTACTGATTATTTTGAGATACAGTACTTTTTTCTACGCGTAATCTGTACAATCTGTACTTAAATCTGTATATCTGTACCAATATATGAAATACACTCCTCTTCACGTCCACAGCCACTACAGTCTGCTCGACGGTTTGTCGAAGATTGATGATTTGGTTGATAAAGCCAAGGCAGACGGCATGACCAGCTTGGCCCTGACTGATCACGGCGTGATGTATGGCGCGATTGAATTTTATCAGAAATGTAAAGCCAACGGGATTAAACCGATTGTCGGAGTTGAAGCATATATCGTGAATGATCGGAACCGCAAAGAGGCTGGCGAAGAACAAAGATTTCACGCGATTTTATTAGCCAAAAATTATGATGGATACAGAAATTTGATCAAACTGACCACCATCGCGCACCTTGAAGGATTTTATTATCGGCCGAGAATTGACTGGGAATTATTGGAGAAATACGGAAATAATATTATTTGTTTGACTGCATGTCTCGCCGGTGAAATTCCGCGAGCGATCCAAGCCGGATTAAACGATGAAAAAATTAAAGAAATTATTAAGAGATATCAAAAAGTTTTCGGGCAAGAAAATTTTTATTTGGAAGTTCAGCATCATCCGAATATTCCGGAGCAGAAAATTGTAAATAATAAAATTTTTGAGCTGGGCCGCAAACTGGACATCCCGATTGTCGCCACCAATGATAGTCATTATTTGGATAGCGAGGACGCGGAAGCGCATGATATTTTGATTTGCCTGCAAACTAAACATGTTCTCAGCGACACGAATCGCATGAGCTATCTCGGTGAAGATTTTTCTTTGCAAAATTCAGCGCAGATGTCAGATATTTGGCGCGGTAATTTGGAAGTGCTGGAAAACACAAATAAAGTCGCGGATCAGTGTCAAATTGAAATTCCTCTCGGACAAATTCAGTTGCCGGTTTTTGAAGTACCTGTGGGAAAAACCGATTTTGAATATTTGGCTGAACTTTGTTATGGCAATTTAATGGGTCGCTATAAATTCAGCGCGGATAAAGAAGGGTTGAGCGACAAAGAAAAAAAACTTATTGACCGAATTGAATACGAGCTCGGTGTGATCAAACGCACCGGATATGCCTCGTATTTTTTGATTGTTCAAGACTTTGTGGTTTGGGCGAAGAACAATGGGATCATTGTTGGTCCGGGCAGAGGCTCGGCCGCCGGTAGTGTGGTTGCTTATTTATTGCACATTACGAACCTTGATCCGTTGCCGTATGATTTATTGTTTGAGAGATTTCTCAATCCTGATCGTATTTCCATGCCTGATATTGATATTGATTTTGCGGATGAGCGGCGCGACCAAGTGATCAGTTATGTTGAACAAAAATACGGCAAGGATCATGTCTCGCAGATTATCACGTTTGGCACCATGGCCGCGAGAGCCGCGGTGCGCGATGTTGGTCGCGTGCTGGCTATGCCATACAGTTTTTGCGATCAAGTGGCCAAGCTTATTCCGGCGAATGAAACATTAAGCGAAGCGATTGAAAAAGTGGCTGAAGTTAAGGAGATTTACAAATCGAACAGTGAAGCAAAGCGTTTACTCGATTTTGCCAAAAAGCTGGAAGGCGTTGTTCGCCATGCTTCCACTCACGCGTGCGGCGTGGTGATTACTCGCGAGCCGGTGGATAATTATTGTCCGTGTCAATTCGCACGCGACGAAAAGGAAGCGGTCATCACGCAATATTCGCTGCATCCAATTGAAGATT
>JBBTXH010000074.1:0-3436 GCA_038062385.1 Patescibacteria group bacterium | reverse complement strand
AGTGGCAGGTCGCGACCTGCCACTACTTTTTTGTGTTACTTTTTTGATTGATTGTCCAACGCCTCATTCACCAGCTCATCCGCTTCCTTGTTCGCTTCACGATAAACATGCTTATAAACAACTTGTTTGACTTTATTTTGCAAATTCCAAATTTTTAAAAACTGCTGAGCCAATTCTTGATTTTTAACTTTATATTCGTGGTTCAACTGTTTGACCACCAATTCACTATCCAAATTGAATTCCAATTCCGTCGCCCCCAATTCCAACGCTTTTTCAAACGCAAAAACAACGGCCTGATATTCAGCTTGATTGTTAGTCGTTTCGCCGATATATTTACCGGTCTGAAAAACAATTTTCTTTTTTGCGTCGCGGATAACAATGCCAATAGCCGCCGGTCCCGGATTGCCGCGCGCTCCGCCGTCGGTGTTGATTGTTAATTTCATAAAAGTTTACTTATCTTACTTATCTTACTTTTCTTGCTTATCTCGCTCGTCTTGCTAGTCTCGCTTCGTTAATTTCAAATCAACCCCCTTGAACTCCACTTCCCTATTCCCATTCCACTCATTAACCCCAAGCTCGCAAACCGCGTCTATTGTATCACCCGGCTGAATCATTTTCAAATATTTTTCCGCTTGACTGAAAAAAAGAAGTTTATAAGAACGTGAATTATTTTTTCTGACTGATAATCGCAAATGCGTACTTTGGCTGCCAAGCGCGTCCATCGCGACAATTTGCAAATTTTTTATAACAAATAACGGCACTGGATTATTTTCTCCAAACGGCGCGAAACCATTGATCGTTTTCACCAATTCAATTTTTATTTTTTCCAATTCCAATTCAGCTTCAATATTCAAAAACGGAACAAGTTCAACTCCGGCCAATTTTTCTTGCGCTTGACCTGATAAACAATTTCTAAACTTATCCAACAATTCAATTCCCGCTAAAGTGAATCCGCACGCTTGTTTGTGCCCGCCGAAACGTGCGAGGAGTTCACTAACCAAAGTTAATTCATGAGTAATATCAAATTCAGGCACACTGCGGCCCGAACCCACAATTTTATCATGGCATTTCGTCATGGCCAGCACCGGCCGATAATGTTCATCGCAAATTTTTCCGGCAATGAGGCCGATCAACCCGGGCAGCCAGTTTTCATCGTAAACAAAAATCATTCGATTGCCGAGCTGCGCTTCCACCTGCAAACGCGCGGTCGCAATCGCAATTTCAATCGCCTTTTGTCTTTCGGAATTATTTTTTTGCAAATCAAGCGCCAACTGTTTAGCCCTGTCAGTGTCTTCCGCGATTAATAATTCAAACGCGGCGCTGGCATGATTCATTCGTCCGGCGGCGTTCAGACGAGGAGCGATTTGAAAACCAATGGTATATGAATCAATTTTTTTCGCGCTCATTGTCTCGAGCAATTCCTTCAAACCCAAATTACGCGTCTGGCGCAAAACAACCAAACCCCATTTAACTAAAATTCTGTTTTCATCAATCATCGGAGAAACGTCGGCTACTGTACCGATCGCCACAATGTCCAAAAGCCATTTCAAAAAACCCTTGGCTCCGCCGGACGGCAACAAGGCCGCGCTGTAATTTTCAATTCGTGCGTCAGAAAAAATCGCTTGAGCAAATTTGAACGCCACGCCTGCGCCGGATAATCCGCTGAACGGATAACCGCAATTTTCCACTTTCGGATCCAAAATCGCAAAAGCCTCCGGCAATATTTGCGGCGGCAGATGGTGATCAGTGATAATCACGTCAATGCCGGCTTCGTTCAATGCTTTGATTTCAACGACATTGGTAATACCGCAATCAACGGTGATCAAAAGATTAACTCCTTGAACACAAAAATTATTCACACTGTTCAAATTCAATCCATAACCGTCGATTTCTCTATGCGGAATAAAGACCTCAACATTCGCTCCGATTGTTTTCAATGTTTTGTACAAAACCGCGGCGCTGGTCACGCCATCAGCGTCATAATCGCCATGAATCAATACTTTTTCTTTATTTTCAACTACGCGCCAGATTCGTTCAACCGCTTTTTTCATGTCAACGAACAAAAACGGATCATGAGCTCGTTCATAACCGGTATTAAAAAAAAGATCAATCTGATTTTGACTTACCAAACCTCTGTTGTATAATAGTTGCGCTACGAGCGGATGATAAGCGTTCATCTCTTGTTTGAACTCAACCGGCGCTTCAGGATTTATTCTCCAGTCCTTCAACATATAGAAACGTATAAACGTAAGAACTTATGAACAATCTACAAGATTAACAGTTCTTCAGTCCATTCGTAGTTATCCGTAGATTCGTATTCAATTCGTCCTCCTTCGCTCTATTTCATGAGCTACGGCGGACAGGTAATTCGTAACCTTTCCATTTTACTATGAAACTATTCAAATTACAAAAAATCGTCTGGGTAATTGTCGTCGCCATCGTCATCTTTTCCATGGTTGCCTGGTCATTCAGCGCTTTGTATTAATTTACAAAAAAAAACGGGCTTATGTGATAAGCTCGTTTTATTGTCCAAAAAATAAACGTTCGCGTAATGGCTCCGGATATCCGCAATGCTCCATTTTCGAGACCGTTTGATCAATGCGATAAAACACGCGGCGGAAAAAGCAAACGGCCTTGTCTTTATCAACTTCCAAAATAACATACCCGGCTCGACTATCGTTGTCGCGCGGCTGTCCCACACTGCCAACGTCTATCAGATATTTACCGCCATCTTTAATATCAATTTCTTTCCCCTGTTCAATCGCTTTCACACCGTCATGCCTTGAAAACAATCGTTGCTTATGCGTGTGACCAATAGCCGTGAACCGCGTTTTCGCTCTGATCAACTCATCAATCGCCATTTCTTCATTAAAAATATAATCAAAGCCCTCGGGATAGGTTGTGTTCGCATGAGCCATGGTTAAATCAAGACCTTGATCAACTACCAGAAGCGACCGCAATTTCAAATACGCAATCTGTTCGTCAGTCAGCGCTTCACGGTTTTTCTCGGCCGCAACTTGCGCGTATTCATTTCCGTTTTTGAACGCTTGACCGCGGTTGAGCATAACTTCATGATTACCGGCAACCGCCACATCTGCGTTGTTTTTTACCCAGTCAACGCACTCTCTCGGGTGAGCGCAATAACCAATGATATCGCCGAGGCAGTAAACGCGATCAACGTTCATTTTTTCAATATCCCGCGCCACTGCTTTCAAGGCCGGCCAATTGCTGTGAATGTCGGACAATAAAGCTATGCGCATTTTTATTCTCCTTTTTAATTAATCAATGACGGTATTCCCTGTGACGTGGACACGCTTTGCCTCAATGCCTTCGCGCAGCAACGCTTTCTTCGACGTCTCCGTCGGCGCAAAATGCAGATCGGAAAGTTGATCGGCTAAGACGCGGTTGATCTCTTCGGGGAACGGATTATAACGAT
>JBBTXH010000073.1:3183-8817 GCA_038062385.1 Patescibacteria group bacterium | reverse complement strand
GTAGTGAAGGAACTTCTGACGAAAGGAATTAAGCCAGTGGATATTTATTTATCTTTAGAACGCCGCATGCACTGCGGCGTCGGCGTTTGCCAGCATTGCGCGCTCGGCACGAAATATGTTTGCAAAGACGGTCCGGTTTTCAGTTATGAATTTCTAAAAAATTTTAAGCAATATAAGTTTTGATATGGAGAGAATTTTTCAGGAAAAAATCCCAACATATTATTTCATTACCATTATTCTGATTGTTACTTGTCTGATTATGGCGGCCTTGCTCTTGTCGCAATTTCTGACGAGCGCCGTACCCATGAATTTGGCTACGAAAATTGTTGTTGCAGTTGTTTTAGTTCTGGAAATCACAGTTTTTGTTTCGTTCAGAGAATTACAAATTGAATTAACCAGTGAGACGCTGACCTTTGGTTTTGGCAAGTTCAAAAAGAAAATCAATTTAACTGAAATTGAATCAATAGCAGTTGAAGATTATAAATTTTCCAATTATTTTGGATATGGCATCAGGTATGGTCGTGATCGTTCGATCGGCTATATTCCGCGCGCCGGCCTTGGTCTTCGAATTAACCTGAAAAACGGAAAATCCGACTACTATTTTATTTCCACCAAAGCGGAGGAGCTGAAGAGCATGATTGATCAGTACAAGAAACAATCAGCCCTCGCTGAAAGCTACGGCTGACAGGTGAAGCCCGCCTGGGCGGGCAGGCAAGACAGTCAAGCAACCTACTCCCTACAGCCCTACCGCCCTACATCCTAGTACCCTAATTAAAACCTATGAAAGAAAAAATAACCATCGCCATTATATCTCTCACCGGCTGTGAAGGCTGTTGTTTCGCGATTTTGGATTGGCCGAAGAAATTTTTGGCTTTGCGAAATAAAATTGAAATTAAAAACTTTCGTTTGTTTGAAGAGGATGTTCATTTTGGTACTGAAAAGTTTGATATTGCTTTTATCGAGGGGAGTCCTTTAACCAAAGCAGATGTTGAACGTTTGAAAGAAATCAGGCAAAACTCAAAAACATTGATCGCTCTTGGAAGTTGCGCGGATATAGGCGGTATTTATCATTTGAAAAATTATCAAGACAAAAATAAAATATTCAATCATATTTATCGTGACGAAGCAGTAGGGGATAATTTTGACGTTTTATCTGTTTCAGAATTGGTCAAGGTTGACTATGTTATTCCCGGTTGCCCGATAACCGCTGATGAATTTTTTAATTTTGTTTATCAACTGCTAATTGGAAAGAATCCGGCAGTTAAACAGAATCCTGTTTGTTATGAGTGCCAGATTCAAGGCTTTGAATGCTTGCTTCAAAAAAGAGAAATTTGCCTTGGTCCGATTACACAAGGCGGTTGCGAAGCAATTTGTTTGAAATCAAAGCAAGGATGTTGGGGTTGCCGCGGATTGGTTGAGGACGCGGAAGTGGATAATTTGGTAAAGACGTTGAAAGACAAATATTCTGAAAAAGAAATTATAAAAGCGTTTGAAGTATTTGGAGTAAAAGAACAAATTAATTCCGTTGCTGGCGGAACAAGTTTATGAAAACAATAGAAATAAATCACATCGCTAAAACTGAAGGCCATTTAAGTTTTGTTGGCGCGCTCGTTGACGCTGATTTCGCGGAGGCGAGAATTGAAACCGAGGAAGGCGCACGCTTGATTGAGGGGATTATGCTTGGCCGGAAATTTTTTGAAGCGCCGATTATCACGGCGCGCATTTGCGGCATTTGTCCGATTGTTCATAATTTGACATCAATCAAAGCCATGGAACAAGCGCTCAATGTGAAAGTTACGCCGGAAATTGTTGTTTTGCGCAAAATGTTGATCAACGCGCAGTGGATTCACAGTCATGCTTTGCACGCTTTCTTCTTGTCGTTTCCTGATTTAATCGGAATAACGAACAATTTTGATTTTGTAAAAAAATATCCGAAGGAAGTTGAATCTGCGCTTGAACTTCGCGATTGGGGTGTCCAACTTTCAAGGATAATCGGTGGCCGAACCGTGCATCCGATCAATAGCGTAATTGGTGGTTTTAACGTGGAGCCGGATTTCGCTGAACTGAGCGAGCTCATGAAATTGAACAAAAAAGTTTTAGCGTTGGCTGAGCAACTTTTGAATTTCGCGATTAAACAAAAGTTGCCGAAGTTTGAACGGCCGACCAATTATGTTTCGCTTAAAACAAAAGGGGAGTATGCGATTTATGAGGGTGATGTGTTTTTTTCAGATAACAATTCGCTCGATAACGCGGAAAAATTTATTCAAGATGTTAGCGAGCTGGTCATGCCGCGAGAAAAAGTAAAACGCGTGCAACATTTAAACCGCTCGTTTATGGTTGGCGCGCTGGCGCGTTTGAATAATAGTTTCAGTGAATTGAATCCAGTTGCGCGACAAGCTTTTGAAAAATTAAAAATAAAATTGCCTTGTTACAATTCATTTTATAATATCTTTGCGCAAATTATTGAGATTGTTCACTCGGTTGAGGAAGCGTCAAAGCTTTTTGTGGAATATTCGGCTTTGCGTGAACAGAAAAATTTTCACAAAAAGCTTAAGGTTCCATTCAAGCCAAATCCCGGCCGCGGCTACGCCTTGATGGAAGCGCCGCGCGGAATTTTACTTCACGACTATGAGCTTGATCGCGAGGGGAATATCATTCATTGCAATATTATTACGCCGACGGCTATGTTTCTTTTCAACTTGGAAGAGGATTTGGGAAAATATTTGCTGGAAATAGAAAGTAAATCGGACGAACGGCAAAAACAGTTGATAAAAACATTGATTCGCGCGTATGATCCGTGCATCAGTTGCGCGACGCATTAAATTTACAATTTTAGCTGCTCCCATGCTCTAGCGCATGGGAGCAAGCGTTTACTCTAAAAATATAAAAACCGACTGAGTGCAGTCGGTTTTGTTGTGTTAATCAAGTTCGAATATATTCGCTCCAGACTTGTTCCAAAGGAGGTAGGTTCACGCCGCCTGGATTCACCACCAGTTCATTGGCTAATGGCGAAATGGCGGTTATAGCTATATCTAGTTTAGTCAGCATTTCCTCAAGGCTTTTTGTATCCATGCTTTCTAGAAGCGTGACATCAAGCTTTACCTGTTCTTTGAGGTTAGAAAGTTCGGTTTGAGCAGATTCTATTTTTTCTCTTTCCAGGCGGACGATGTTTTTGTAAGCAGCAGCTTTTTGCAAAGCTAGCAGAGTTCCCTTTGCGTCTGCGTTTGTGATTGCTCTATCGTAGTTTAGTTTGTATGCGCGCAAAAGTTCTGAATAGTGTGAGATGTTGTTATCAAAGGCATGTTCCGCTGTCAACAGTTTTTGTAGTTTTGACTCAAGTTGCTGTTGTAGTGTCTCAATTTGATAGAATTTTTCCCTGGACTGTTCTACTTTTGTTAGTTCTGGTGGCCCGAACGGCGGTTCGCCATAAGCTTCATATTCCTGATCTTTATTACAGGACATCGCTGTCATGATCAAAAGAGTAATTAAAAAAATGGAACGAACATTATTTTTGTCGCGCTTGCTCATTTCTTTACCTCCCTGTTATTCGCACTGCCTAGTTATCAATGTCCCTTTAGTCATTTTGATGCAAAAAATTGATTTTGTCAAGCACAAAAAACCCCATGTTGGAGGGAAGTTATAATGTCATAAAAAACCCATTGTTTAGAACAGCCATGTTTCTTTCCAACCTGGAAGAGGATTTGGGAAAGTTTTTATTGGAAGTAAAAGACAAGAATGATGAAAAACAAAAGCAGTTGATTAAGACCTTGATTCGCGCGTACGATCCGTGTATCAGTTGCGCCACCCATTAAATTTGAATTTATTTAGAAATTTTTTGCTACTATGCTATGTAGCATAGTAGCAAGTGATTGCTCTGAAAAATAAAAAACCGACTGAGTGCAGTCGGTTTTAATATTATTATTTTGTTACATACTCTTTCCAAATCAAATTGAGATCAGGTAGCTTGAGGTTTTCTTCGCCAATAACTAACTCTTGTGCCATTGGTTGGACGTTGTCAAGCACATCCTCGAGTTCTTCCAGCAATTTATCAAAGTTGGCTTCATCAAAGCTATTTAGCATGATCATGTCCAGTTCAAGCTGCTCGGATACGCCGAGTAGTTCTTGATAGGCGCTATAAGTTCGTCCGTATTCACCGTTGACGATTTCCTTATAAGCGAGTGCTTTTTGTAATACTAGCAGATGTCGCTTTGCTTTTGGATAACTCATAGCGACTTTGACGTCTGTAGGTTTCATTTCTTTTAATGCTAAGGAGCACTGATTGGTCGCGGTGAGTAACTTCGAAGAGGCGTCGTTGAGTGTTTGCAATTTTTGTGCTAAACTTTTGATCAACAGGTTAACATCAGTTTGTTTCTTGAGTGTGAGTTGCTTCTTTTGTTCATAAGATTGGCATGAAGCAAACAGAAATGTTGCCAGGAATAAACAGATTATCGATTGCCGTCTTTTCATTATTGCCTCCTAAAATTAATTATTCAACTGTTCTATTGTTTTGATCAGATGATCCTGATAAATTTTAAGCGCGGTTTTTCCTTCTGAATCTCCGGTCGCGGTTTCTTCAGCGAAAATGATTCGATCCGCTTCATATCGATTTTTCGGATTCAGCAGAAGCTTCGCGATTTCAGAGTTGATTGGTTGAAGGATAGTGTTGAGCAGCGGGTGATGGCCGGATGTGCTGAAAAGTTCAATTTTACCGTCAGGGTGTTGATAATACCAGACCAGCGGTGTGCCATCCACGCTGAAGAAGCGGATGTTTTTGGTCAGTTTAACTCTTTGACCAACCTGCGGTGGATTTTCCGTGACCGCTAGGCTGCGGACAACTTCTTTAATCTGTTCCGGATCAGTAATGACCGGGCTGCGGGTTTGCGGATGGAATTTCCATTCGCAGGAAATTTCTTCGTAGCCGGAAAATCCGGCGGCGTAGCATTTGGTCGCTTTTCCGGAGATCGGATTATAGGCGTGTCTGGCATTAACGCTGTACATGAAAATGCAAATGGCCAGATAGCCAATGGAGCAGAGTATGAGGCCGCGTTGAAAACGTGCTCGGTTGAAAGTCAGGAGATAACCTGTGCCTACCGTGAAAAACACAGCCGGCGCGAACGCAATGATTTTTGCCAGCCATTCATTGAGGCCGAGACTGACCGTCAGTAATTCGGAGATTCGGGAAAAGATGTACAGAAAAGCGAGGAGACTGCCGAAGCGAATAAGTCCAATCAAAAGAAGCAATCCGAGTGCAATGAGCAAAATACCAAGAATGATTTTTTTCATTTTACCTGTTGCCTGCATTTTACGCCTCCTGTCAGTTTGGTTGTGTTGGTTGAATGTACTTTTTCCAGATTTCTTCCAGAGGCATTCGCACTGCATTTTCGTTTATAACTAAATCACTGGCTGTCGGTTCAATAGCCTCGACGACAATAGTCACCTGATCGATCAACGTTTCAATTTGTTCGTTATCCAACCTTGCCAATACGATGATATCAAGCTCAAGTTGTTTCTTTATACCTTCCAGTTTTATTAGGGCATCGTAAGTTGTATTCCATTCCTTGATCACAAAATCTTTGTAAGCAAGCGTTTTTTGAATCACCTGAGGATCCAAAGTCACTGGGCTGGAATCCGCTT
>JBBTXH010000073.1:0-3173 GCA_038062385.1 Patescibacteria group bacterium | reverse complement strand
CCGAATTCTAGATATTTTTTTTCCTTGCATAATTTTTGTACTTCAGTGGTGGCAGTATGAATTTTGGTAATCAATGTTGAGAACGTGTTTTGTAGGGATAGGGTCTTATTTGATAATTCATCTCTCAGTTTTGTTATCGCATTCAGTTTAATTGACGTAATCTCTGCTTTGTCGGACATTCTGTGATCAACTAAACCTACAAGGACGAGACTAATGATGGTAATGACGATACAACCAATGCTGATCACAGGAAAATATTTTTTAGGCTTTATGATGTATGCAGGGTTCCTTAAAGCGTTTATCGTATCAATTGTGTGCGTAAGAAATATCACAAAAGTTAGGCAGTAGCCAATGATTACTATCACCAATACGCAAATTTTAACAAAAGGATGATCTCTGTCAAAAAAATTGATGATTGGATTAAGATAATCCAGAACAAACTTGTCGTAGTGAGGGAGGGAAGAACCAAAAAATGTAAAACAGAATAATAAGGGCGGCATGGTCATTAAAGAAATGACGATGGCACATACCGAAAAGCGTATTACTTGAGATTTCCTCACGGGATACCTATATATTTTCTCGTCCCTTTTAATAATATAGTTATCGCTGCCAATTGATCGAATAATTGAGCCGAGTTTCATTATCCACACGTGTAATTGTTTAATCATTGGATGATCCAGCTTAGTTCCTCTTATTTTTATATCATAATGTTCAAAAATTAAGCTCTGTAGTTGCATGCCATGAGAGGCAAATACTTGCATAACGCTTTTGTAATAACTCTGCTTTCGGGTTTTTTTTTGGTCATTTTGAAGTTTTGCAAGTTCGGCCATGGCTCCCTCCTTCTGTTTGGTTGTCAACGTACCATTAGCTCAATCTTGAACTTGTTTTAAGAAAAAGTCAAGTACGAAAAAACCGACATATTTGAATGTCGGTTTTGAGGATTTTTCTTGTGACCGGGTGTGTTCGATTCAATTTATTAGCTCGTGCAGATCCCAAACATACAATGCCTTCTTCTCAGAAACAGCGGCCAGCATTTTGCCATCGTTACTCCATGCGACAGAGTAAATTTCGCCAGGTGATGCCAAAAAGATTTTTTGCCCTTTTTCGAACGTGTTATTCTCTTTGATGTATAAATCATTGTTTGACCAAACGACAAAGAACGTTGGGTGTTTATCGTTATTTATTATACTAACAGAGATGTTATCTGTCTGTAGATGGAAAGTGTCATAAATAGCAAGTGATTGAGTATTAATCCTTGCCAGTAAATTCTGTGAGAGTAAGTACATTAAGTCAGTATTGTTTTGCCACCATAGTTGACGGACAGAAGTTACTTCGACAGTACCAATTTTTGCACGCGAGGAAGTATTGAAGAAAGAGATTACAGTATGATCACCTTTGACAGTATGCGTAAATTCCATCGAGATCGCCAAGGTGTCAAGGTTGTTCCAGGCTATTTGAAGGACACTTTTTGGACATTGCCTCGAAGAAATTTGTGACGATTCTATGATACACAAGCTAAATAGTGTTTCAGTGTACCCGGTGTCTAGACTATGAAGATAAATCGTATCGTTGTCATTGTAGTAGAAAGAATTATTGTCACGCCAAGCAATATTGGAGTTTATGGGTATTGTTTTAACAAATATTCCTTGTTTGTAGTCCCAAATACGATAAGCATCACATGATACAATAATGAGGTAGTTTCCGCGATTATCATAAAATCCGGGGTTGCATATTACAAGTGGAAATTGATATGTCCCTCTTATTGTTGACGTTTTAATTGACCAGAATTTGAAGTAAATGTTTTCATCTTCATCTTGGCTATTAACGTATTTGCAATCAATGCAGTTGTCTGGCCACCAAGCCAGGAGAAGGCTCTTGCCGTCAATAGCCCATATGGCACTCTCTGGTCTGGTTGATCCGTTGAAACGGACTATAGAATTACCGATATAGTCCCAAACAGCAACACCGTAGGTGTGATGTATCGCTAATAAGGTGTTTTCCGGTGACCACAATAGAGTTGGGGAGCTGAGTACTTCTTCAAGAATCAGGGTGTAATTTGGTTGAAGCGGTTCGTTTATTGAGCTGGAAGAAAACTTTGTTTCTTGTTTGGGGATAGGAATAATTGCAGGTTCTGGTTGTTTTGCCGGCGCATTACTTTGATTTTCGGATTGAAGAATGTATTTATTGAATATTTCCTCCAGCGGTTTTTTGGGTGTATCTGGCGAGATCACCAAATCTTCTGCTTGCGGTTGGATATGGTTTATTACCAAATCAAGTTGAGCTAGAATTTCATCGCCCTTTTCATCTTCGAGCGCGCCAAGCACAGTAATATCGAGCCGAAGTTGTTTTGTTGTTCCTTCAAGTTCAATTACGCCAGCTTCGGTTTTTTCCGCTTCGTGCGTCACTACTTCTTTGTAAGCGCTGGCCTTTTGAATCGCTTTAAGAGAATTTTCAATACGCTTGTTGCTCATGGCTGATTTGAAATCATTGCCAGAACCTTTACGGCGCTCAAACTGAATTTCTTGAACGTTGGTTAATATTTCTTGTTCAAAGATTTGACTATTTTGATCAAGCGATATTTTCTTTTTTTGGAGCTTCTCTGTCAGCGATTGAACAATTTTCAGTTTCTCTTCGGATTGAACTTTTTTTGGGCGCGTGTCAATCGATTTGTTATCACAGTCGATGGATGAGATAAAACAGAACATTAAACAAATTAGCACATGCGTATGTTTCATGGGGTACCTCCCTTTCCTGTGTTGTTGTCAATGTCCTATTAGCTCAATCTTGAACTGATTTTACGGAAATGTCAAGCACGAAAAAACCACCCATTTATGTTGGGTGGCTCTGTTGTTATTTTAAATATTCGCCCAATTCCCATTCAACAATACCTGATTGTGTGACAGCGGCCAGGCGCTTCCCCGATGTGCTCCAACTGAATGACAAAGGAACATGTTCAGTTTTTAAATAAAGAAAGTGTTCTGTCTCGTTTTCAAAACATTCAGATATATAGTAGGTGTTTGACCTATAGACGGTGTTTGCCCTGACGATAAGATGCGGATACCGCGGATTCTGATCCGATGCCCTGATCTCGATAGCGGCGATCCCCATTTTGCTTGCTGAAATAGCGTTGATCGCCGTCAATAATCCTGCTTGCAAGGCGAATAGCACTGGCT
>JBBTXH010000072.1:0-8880 GCA_038062385.1 Patescibacteria group bacterium | reverse complement strand
CATCCAGGTATTGTGAATGGAAAAAATATCCGGTCCGCGATCCTCGGCCAACGCTTCGAGCAATTCTTTTTCATATTCATCATAACGAAATTTTTTATATTCAATCGTCACGTTCGGATGAACCTGTTTGTACGCTTTAATTAAATCAGACACTGCGTCTTCATTGTCCCAAACCCTCCACCAAACCAATTTTTCAGATTTATACGCTTTTTGCGCTTCCAACGTACCGCCTTTGGCACAGCCGTTCACGCCAACCAAAACTAAAGCTACCAAAATAAGCAAGGAAAAAATTTGTAATTTTTGTTTCATATTTTTTCTCAATCGAAAAAACGACCTTCTTATCTAAATTATTTTTCTTGCTGTAACTTTTCCATATCCACGCCCAACTCTTCCAAATAAACTTTGTAATCTTCGTCCCTTAATGGGCAAGATGGTTTCTTGCCAATTTTTTCTGAAAACCTAACATACTTTTGCCTTATCTCTCTATAGTGTTTGGCAAGATCATCCAACGTTTTATCGTCTGCAACAGATCCAAGGGCATGCGCTGTTTCAGAAGCGTAACCGCAACTTAACATCTGTCCGTCAATATCAACGCTAACCCCTCTGTTGAAATAACTGCAAACACCTTCGTCTATTGAACTGTGTCCGCCGGTATCAGATTTTTCTTCGGCTAATCTTTGCAATTCCGCATAATGCTCTCCAACCAATCTTTGCCAAACAAGATCGCTCTTGAATTTTCCTCTTTTTATTGGGAAATTGACAATAAATTGCATTTCATCTCCTGCTATTTTTTTTATGGCGTCAAGCTGTTCTTTGTTCTGCACAACAACAGTAACATTTATTCCCAACCTCACCACTTTTTTACCGTTGACTTGTTCATTCGTTTCACCAAATACCTTCTTTAACATTTGGATGTTTTCCAAAACCTGTTCCAAATTCCCGGTTCCCGTAAGTTCCTTGTATGTCACCGAATCAATTGAATCCAAACTGACGAAAATTGAAACATCGTGATCTCGATAAAATTCCGCTTGTTCGCGCGTGAGATGACTTGTCGTGGTAAACATAATTGTTCCGATTCCCTCGTGGTGCGCGGCTTCAATAACCGGTTTTATCGTTTCATCAAAATGTTCCGTCGGTTCTCCGGCGCCAACGATAACAAGTTCTTTAATCCCTATTTCCCGTGCTTTTATAATAAGTTTTTTA
The DNA here is from genome assembly GCA_038062385.1 of Patescibacteria group bacterium. Taxonomy (GTDB): domain Bacteria; phylum Patescibacteriota; class Patescibacteriia; order UBA11705; family JABHMO01; genus JBBTXH01. Next base: position 7,677 of record JBBTXH010000072.1, on the reverse strand, counting down.
CGTTGTTCCAATGACAATGGCTCCTTCATGTTTCGCCTGTAGCCGGGCAAGGCGCATTTTGGACACCTATAACTGCATTTTGTTTCCAAATTCATCATTAGATATATCGGATTTTTGTCCTCTTTTTCGTCTTTTTCTTTTGACTCAAAAAATTCAGGCGAGCCTTTAAGAATCTTCGGCGTCGGGGCTATTTCATGTTCAACTGTTTGTTCAAATTTATTCAATACCATAAAATATTGATCTTCAAAACTTTAAACTCTTCAAATACTTTCTAAATTCAACCTTCAAATCCGGCCGCTTCAAGGCGAGTTCAATATTGGCGCGCAGATATCCGATTTTTGAGCCGGTGTCATAATACGTGCCCTCAATTTTCTTGGCGTATATCGGCCGCTTCTTTGACAGCTGAAAAATAGCATCAACCAGCCAAAGCTCGCCTCCCTTGCCAAGTTTTGTTTTTTCCAATTCTTCAAAAATATCCGGCGTTAAAACAAATCCGCCGAGCGACGCCAAAAGCGACGGCGCTTTTTCCGGACCCGGCTTTTCCACAATATGCTTCACTTGAAAAACATCCTTATCCACCTCAACGCCGTCAATTATACCATATTTTTTCGTGTCTTCCTTTGAAACCGGATAAGCCGTCAAAACCGGATCACCGTATTTCTCATAAACATCCATCAACTGTTTTAATTGCGGTTTTTTTTCTGTATAAAAAAATTCATCGCCCCACATGACCGCGAATGGCTCATCGCCGATTAAATGTTTCGCGCAAAGCACCGGCGTGCCATTGCCATAAGAGCCTTTTTGACGGATATAAATAAAGTTCGCCATATCCGCGATTTTTTTCATTTCATCGCGCAGTTCTTCTTTGCCCTGTTCTTTCAAAAAATGCTGAAGTTCATAATTGTAACCAAAATGATCCTCCACCGCGCGTTTGCCACTGCCGGTTACCAAAATGATTGTTTCAACTCCCGAGCGCACCGCGTCTTCCACCACGTATTGCACGATCGGCTTATCAACAATTGGCAACATTTCTTTCGGCTGCGCTTTGGTGGCCGGCAAAAATCTGGTGCCGTAACCGGCGACCGGGATGACTAATTTTTTTATTTTAGACATACATTTAGCTACAAATTACAAATCACTACAAATTTACAAATTGACCTAGACTGCTAATAAATATTCAAGATGCGAGAAAAACGAACTTTAGTGTCTGAAAATAAAACCAATATACCTAACTTTAAATCCAGTACTTTTAAATACGCTTTTATTTGTTCAAAATCTTTTTGAATCAATCGACTGCCACGTTTTATTTCAAGAACCAACTTACCGTCAATAATAAAATCCAAGTAATATTTCCCGATCTGTTTTTCCTTGTAAATCAATGGCGCCGCTACTTCTCGTTGATATTTTATTGTCAAAGCGTCAAAATCAGCCGCGATCGCTTTTTGAATATATTTTTCGTTATGACAAGAGCCAATCGTATTATATACGTTAAAAACCACTCCCATTACCTTATAACTCAAATCACCATATAATAATTTGCCTTCTTCGTCTTTCATGGTCTATATAGATTTGTAAATTTGTAGTGATTCGTAATTTGTAGCCCTTATTTGTAGCCCTTAATCAAAACTCAACAACTTTTTAAACTTCCGCAATTTGAACAAGTAGTTGCAAAAAATCAAAATCAAATAAATGTTCAATGCCGCGAGCAGAATAAAAAACACTGAAACTAAAATGAACAGTGTTTCCGGATAAAGAATTACGAGCACCGCCATGGCCGCCCAAATGATTGTTTGCATGACGAAGTAAACGATAAACCAGATCAATGTGTTGCGGATGTGACTGTGAAGTCCTTGAAGAATGTTTAACATAATTTTTATTAGTTGCGCTAATCTTTTTTAACGCAAACGATGTTAAAAGTTATTGTCCTTATTATACAACTTTTTAATTCGCTTCACAAATAATTCTAACCATATAATTCTAAACTATTGACAAACAATCACTTTAGCGGTACATTATCGTATGCTCTGTTCCTTAAAAAGGAGGTAAAAACAATGCCCAGTCACTTTACTGTTTCCGACGCGCTTTTGCAGAAATTCGCTGATTATGAAAATCCGCATTTGGGAGAAATGACCAAGGTACATTTTTTGGAGATCTCAACCGACCGTCTGGATATCACTCCGACCAAAGCGCCGATGGAGCCGACTGAACCTATTTCTATTGAACGTTTAAGGGAATCAATCACCATAAGACTAGAACGGCTGTTATCATCGGTTACTTACAGTTTGAAAAAATCCAAGGGAAAAAATCTTTTGCTTTACACTGTTGCCGGCGGTTTTGTCCCTGAACTGAAAAAGGCGCTGTTTGAAACATTTTGTCTTGATGAAGGAAACAATTTTTATAATGATTGGTTGGATGAAATCAGCGCGGAATTATACGCTTGGTTAAAATCACAACCGGATTCAAAGATTGAATATCCGTGGGCGATATTGTCCATTGAAAACGATGCCAACGTTCATCTTTCACCGACAAACGCTCCTAAAGTGGGTGCGCTCCATCACTTCGGGGCAAACAAGAAAGGGGTGAAAATATGAGTGAAAGAATTCCGGTCATTTGCGTGGTTGACGCAATCGCGGTGCAAAATGGAAAAGTTGTATTGATTAAACGGGGAATTCCGCCGTTCCAAGACAAACTATGTCTCCCCGGCGGACACGTTGACTTTGACGACCAAAATACTGCGTTCAGTGCTTGCCGCGAATTGCTTGAAGAAACAAACTTGTGCTTGACGATCGGTAATTTCAATTTTCTCACTGTTCTTGACTCGCTATCTCGCGATCCGCGTATAGACGCTCGCCGCATTTCCATTGTTTACTTCGCCATTGTTCCGCCTGAACTGTCACTGGAAGATTGCCGCGCTTCGTCCGATGCCAAAGAAATCGTGATTCGCGATATCGCTTCGTTGACCAAAAAAGACATGGGTTTTGACCATTGGGAAGCAATTCGAATTCTCAAATTGAAACTCGCATTTACCAATTAAACAAAAAACCACGCTGATCAAATCGCGTGGTTTTTTAATACAACTTTTGCATATGTTTCAAAATGCCTTTTGCTAAATATAGCCAAATAAGTAGCATAAAATGCATAGATATAAATTTTCATGTTTTGACATTTTTTTGAACGCATGCTATTATACTACTGCCATAACAATACCAATCTAATGTCTTTTATGAAAAACAATTTTACCATTGGAGAAACAGCCAAAATACTCAACGTCTCTCTTGACACGTTGAGGCGTTGGGACAAAAATAAAACTTTAATCGCTACCAGAACTACTGATGGCGGCGACCGCTATTACTCAAGGGAAGCAATAGAATCATATTTAAAAAATAATCTTTTTGAGCATGGTTTTCTTTGGGCGACGGCCATAATCGGTCAGGAGCCGTTTGAAGTTTTTTATTGTCAAAACAGTTCTATTTTTCAGGCGCGTCTTTCATCTATGGAAAGAGAGTTAAGCCAGCTTGCTTTTTTAAAAGAAAATTATCCGCTGATCGTGGCTATTACCGGCGAGATCGGCAATAATGCCTTTGATCACAACATCGGTAATTGGCCGGATGTGCCGGGATTATTTTTCGGATATAATCTGAAATCAAAACAAATCTTTTTGGCGGATCGAGGACAAGGAATATTAAAAACTTTAAAAAGAGTGAAACCCGAACTTTCAAATGATCAAGACGCGTTGACGACCGCCTTTACCGAGATTTTATCCGGCCGATCGCCTGAAAGCAGGGGCAATGGATTGAAATATGTAACGCGAATAATCAAAATGATCCCGCTAAAACTTTTATTCCAAAGCGGCCAGGCTGTAATAAATATTGACTCGGTTAATTCAGACATAAAACCAAAAATCGCCGAGAAAAAAATACCCGGCTGTCTGGCGTTAATAAAATTTTAATTATTTTTTTTATATGATTATAGAATTAAAAAAATTCGGCGTCACTTTAACTTCCAGACAGCTGGGCAAGGAGGCCTATGCCGCCTTCACTCCAACTCTAGCGCAAATCAAAAATAATGAATTGATTGAAATCGTTTTTGACGGCATCAACACCTTCTCCCCATCATGGGGGGACGAGTTTTTAACGCCTTTGCAGAAAAAATACGGGAAGCGGTTATTTTTGCATCCAAGCGACAATTTATCCGTCACAACAACAATCAAACTGCTTGAAGATATCGGACAGTTTAAATATCAAATAAAGTAACAAAGTAAAAAACCACGCTGATCAAATCGCGCGGTTTTTAATTTTAAAATATAAAACTCGTCCGATAATGATCGAACGAGTATTTGTATTATTTATTCAACATCAGACGCGACCACATAGCAAACACTAAACGTGCGCCCAAGAGTCTCCGTATTTCAACGCGAGTTGATATTGCTGACTGGCCAATCCTCTTTCGCCTTCCCAAGTATAACCGCTGAAAACATTTCCATAAAGGATTTTCAAATAATGATCATGCGGTTCTTTATGTCTGCTAAAAATAACATCAATCACTTCTGCTTTTCCGCCAAAGATTCCTACTCTTTCGTCAGGAGGAATATAAACAACATCACCCACTTCTGGGACAATGGGCGGATGTTTCTGTTCAACCGCCGGCAACCGACACGGAACCACCTCGCCTTTATCATTAAACTCGCAAATCGGTTTCAAGATGAAATGAACATCCACCACGTCGCGTTCCAGTTCGCCGTTCAAATCAGTAGAACTACGGCCAAAAACTCTGTTTTCAAGCACGCGGTAAAGTCGAAGCATATTGCGACAGCCATGACCGGGAACTTGCGCATTGTAAATTTCGATCAGCTTCCTAAACAATTCTTTCTTTCTTTTCATGGGCACATCAGGATTCAACAAATCATCAAACGAGGATCCATCATTCATGTAATCGCAATACTCCAGCGTATATGTAAAGAATTCCCGATGACTATTGTCATACGACCAAGAGCTTTCCAGCACATATGTTCTGGAGCTGTTCTCGCACGGCGTCGGCGGATTCTCGAGAGCAAGCTGAAGAAGATCAGCCGCTCTCTCTACGTCCACCTTTCCTCCGGCCACGCGATTTTCCAATTCAAGTCGTGTTTTATTAAATTTGATCCGGACATCGTCTTCAACAACCTTCGTCGTCATGCGACAACTCCTTTTTCAAAGAACCTCTAGCCGCTCCGGCGACTTGCCGAGGCTTCAATTGATAATAGCGCAATTAATCGGGCTTGTCAATGACCATTATTGAAACTAGTTTTTATGTATAAAAAAAAAGAATCATTTTCCTCGACCCCTTTCTTGTTACATCAATGGCTTTTATATATTAATATTATTGAAATATTCCTGTAACTGTTTTGGATAATTGTTACTGCCAATAATCTCTTCTTTTATTTGTTTAATATCGGCCTCGTCTATTTTTAAAATTTCTTGAATACCAGAAAAGTCATCAATGTTTTTTTCATGTTTACAGCAATGAGCAATTTGATCCTTGAACTGCCTTGAAGTTAAAACAACGAAACAAAATGCCAAATCTTCTAGCTTACTTTGTGCGCTTAGGCTGCCTCTGCCACTTGAATTTTCCAGTTGCTGTTTCATCTGAATAATCATTGCCGATTTCTCTGCATTTAAAATTTTGGCTAAATAAACCAAACCGTTTATGCTCGCGAGAAAAACATAATAATGTTCCTCTTCTGCGAATTTTATAACACTTCCAGTTGAAATCATACTTTATAAACTAGGCGCGCTCGATCATTTTTAATACTTCATATTCTTCTTTTGAGATCCTGCAGTCAGAATCGTCTATTGCAAGTTCATACGGTATTTCTTCAGTCTCTCTTGTTTTTGACCAGGCAGCTTCATTATGTGCTGATTTAACAATGAATTTCGTGTCTTTATCTTTGAACCTGTCGCAAACTTCTTTCATCACGTCTAGTTCGTTTTTAGAGAATAAATTTTCGTCTTTCTTGTCAAAATTCTGATAGGCTTTTATTCTTTGAATATGCTCATTCTTTTCAATAAATATCGTATCTGCCAGAATAGCGTCCTCCCCTTCATCAAAAATACTATTAACAAGATTCAATATAGTAGAGGGGATTGGTCCATGCTCAAGATGAAAATACCTGTCGTCGGTTATGGGCCTCCCAAATCGTTTAAAATGTATGAAGTCAACAAAGTAAAAAAGTTTCATTAATTTTGTTTTTCCTAAATAGTTGCTGTTCGTATTACAGCAAAAATACCTCAACATCGCCTTTAATTTTACTTGAGGGATATTCATATATTGTTCTTTCTACCTAAATTATATAACATCTTGCTCTTTATGACAAATTAACATATCACACGAACAATAAACCGTCAACCCAACTAAAAAAACGCCGCTTAATAAACGACGCTTTATGATTCATGATATTTACGCCAGTATAAGAATACCCGGCGGCCGAATTTTCAAATTTTCTCTTCCTTCTCGATAATCAATTTCCAAAATTGGCGGCATATCCCATGAGTGCGCGTCAACCCCTTCGGTTACTTCCATCGGTATTGACGGCAACGCGCATTTTTCTTCTTCCGGTTTAGTCCACTGACCGAATTTTCTAGCGTGATATCCGTCTTCACGCCATTCCACTACAAAAGCGTGAAAAAACACACCTCCCCTGCCGATCTGACCGTGTCGATCAAAAAATTTATTTCTACACAGCTGACAAGCGTAATGGAATTCTGAATAATCTTTACCATCACAACAGGAATTTCCATAAACGTACGACTCGCTTTTCTTACCTTCAATAAAAATAAATCCAAATTGCTCTGCCGGTGAAACATGTTTGCAATTCGTGCACCACCACAGTTTCCTTTCGCGCAATTCCGCTTCAACAAGCGCTACTCGCATTGTCTGATACTTGTCAACCGTCGCACGCAACTTTTCCTTTTCTGTCGCCAAATTCTGTTTCAACAGTTCAACGCTTGCTTCATACGATTGCGCAGCTTCCAATAAATCAGCCAGATCCTTTTTCATTGTTTCTCTATTCATTCAAAGAACCTCCTTTCCTTGGTTCTATGCCTCGAACCACCAAAATTAACTTACCAGAACCGTTACAAAATGTCAACCGTCGAGCATCCCCAACAAAAAATTTTACTTTTAGCCATAACAAACGCAAAGTTAAACAAGTTATTGACGACTGCGGATAACATTTTTCTGGTTTTTGGAAAAATAAACGAGCATAATAAATGTATATGCAAATTCACGAACGAAAACTTAACCGATCGCGTAATTTTGATTATTCATTGGACGGATGTTATTTTGTTACAACATGCGTTAAAAATTTTATTCATGTTTTCGGCAAAATCCAAAACAATCAAATGATTTTGAATAAATACGGAGAGATTGTTAAACAACAATTATTGTGGTTGCCAAACCAATATCCGTACATACGATTAAACGAATGGTGTATCATGCCGAATCACGCGCATGCGATTATCGTCATTGATCGCCATAACATGGCGACGGATCGCGCCGTCGGCGTAATCGTTGGGACACCGTCCCACGCGACAACGTTATCGTTGTCGCATATCGTCGGCATTGACCGCCATAACACGGGGACGAATAACGCCTATGGCGTGGACGTAGGGACAGGTCGCGACCTGTCCCTACGTGTCC
>JBBTXH010000071.1:0-3607 GCA_038062385.1 Patescibacteria group bacterium | reverse complement strand
ATTTTTGAAATCAAAAAAGTTGAAATTGAGGAAAAACAAAAAACACTTGAAGTTTTATTGCCAGAACTTTCTGCGATTTATTCAAATCAAAAACAGGATCCGGTTATTCGTTATTTTGAAGGAAAACAAGGAATGTTGAATTGTGTAAAAGAATTATCAAGCAAAACGAGTGATGTTGAACCGCTTCGTATGATCTATAGCAGAGATTTGCTGGATGAAACGTTTTCCGCAGAAGAAAGAGAAAAGTACAAAAAAATTCGTTTAGGAAATAGAATTCAATCAAAAGTATTGTATAATAATCAAGCGGGCGAGTTGCCCAGTACGCCAGATGGACAGCGATTCCGAATTCCAGCGGAAAAATTTCCCATTACTTGCGATATTGGTATTCGCGGTGATAAGGTCAGAATCGCTTCGCTTGGAAAAAGATTATCCGCGGTTTTGATTACTGATAAAGAAATCGCTGGCACATTGAAAGCGCTGTTTGATTTGGCTTTTGAAGCCGCTCAAGCAAGAAAAGATGCAAATAAAAGTTAAACTTTTAAAACCCTGCTCCCATGCACTGGAGCATGAGAGCGGGAAATAACAATATAGTTTTATGGAAAAACACTCACTTATCAGATCAATTTATTTGTATTTGTTCGCTCTGCTCGGTCTCGTATTACTGACTATCGGCACAGTTCGATTCCTGGATATGGGACTTAAAGCGTTCGTCTTCACGAAAGCGGATGATGAAGAATTTATCAATTACAGCATGCCGCCATACAAGCAGGATTTTGTTGAAAGAAACGCTGCGACTTTGGAAAAAGCCGCGTCAAACAAGGAATCAGTGTCAGTTAAATTAACTAGTGATGAGGTTTTAATTTTGAATTCTTCAATTTCTGAATGGAAAAATTGGGAAGAAAAGCGCAGTAAAATTGATGTCAAGGTTTCCCGCAGACAGCGCGATGCGTCAATCAATTTAGCCTTGATGGTCGTAGGTTTGCCGTTGTATTTGTATCATTGGTTCACAATAAAAAAAGATACAAAAGCAAATGTCTAAATATATATGGTTGAAATAAAACATAATCTCATAAAAGATTCCAATCTCGCTGAAAGTAAACCCAATAAAAAAGTTCCCTATAAAGCGTACTTTGAGATTTTGAAGTCTTTGTCGCTTAAACGGAAAATTGTAGCTGAGCTCCTTGAAAAGATGGAGATATCTCCAGAGATGTATAACGCACGAAGAGTAATAAGTCTTGCTGAAGAAGAGGGAAAGATAAACGAACTTTGTCAGAGTTTAGGGGTAGAGTCGGATCATCCTGAGGATCTACTAAAAAAAATACTGGTCTTGGATTCAAGGTCTTTGGCAAAGTTGGCTGTTGTTGATTTAAAAATGGACATGAAAAAGAATTGGGATATGGACAGCGCCATTTTAGATTTGCTTAAATTGATTAGCACTCCGGAAGCGGTGCAAAAACTGAATGAAGCGCTTGTTGAAATCGCGGGAGAAGAATCAATAATTATTGACGGAGAAATTATTGCTGTTTCTCGCGTGGTAGATAGTTTAAGACAATTGAATAAAGAAGGAAACAGCTGATGCCGTTGTTCTTCTATTGAATGAACAAAGTTAAAAAATTATACTTTAATTTGTTGAAAAAGCACGGCCAGCCCGGTGGCCAGTGGAGATTGTGGTGCAGTCGAAAAAAGACACGAACCGACCGCGAAGAAATTATTATTGGCGCTATCTTGACACAAAATACGAATTGGCGTAATGTTGAGAAAGCAATTCTTAATTTGAAGCGCCACAGAGCATGTTCGCTTGATAAAATTTTAAAACTGGAAGAAAATATTCGCCAAAGGCGAACCAGCCTGCGGGAAATGATTCGGCCGGCTGGTTTTTTTAACGCCAAGGCAAGATATTTGGTTGAAGTGTCAAGGTTTTTTGTTGAACAAGGCGGTATTCGAAAGGTTATGAACGATCACAACCCACATTTGCGCGAACAACTGTTATTACTGAAAGGTGTTGGCCCGGAGACCGCGGACAGTATTCTGAATTATGCTTTGGACAAACCAATCTTTGTGATTGATAAATACACGCAAAGAATTGCGGCCGTGAAAAAATTGACTCGCCGATTTGATTATGATTGTTTGCAGAAATTCTTTATGGGAAGAATTAGAAAAGATTGGCGTTTTTATCAAGATTTTCACGCGCTAATCGTAATAGAAAATAAATTTAAAAATAATGCCAAAAGTTAAAATTGAAAAATTAGTGGGAGGCGGACAAGGCCTGGGTCGAATTGACGGTAAGGCTGTTTTTGTTTGGGGCGCTTTGGCCGGTGAAGAAGTTGAAGTGAATATTTCCAAAGATAAGAAAAATTTTTCAGAGGGAACAGCGCAAGAAATTTTAGTTGCTTCAAAAGAACGCGTAGCGGCCAAGGAAGAGCATTATTTGAGCTGCAGTCCTTGGCAGATTTTGTCATGGGAAGAAGAAATGAAATGGAAAAAAGAAATAATTAAGGAAAACTTTTTGCGCCTTGCGAAGATGGAGTTGCCGGAATTTGAAGTATTTGGTGATAAAAAGTCGAGTTATCATTATCGCAACAAAATCGAATACAATTTAATTTCTGACGGTAAACGCGTGGAGCTGGCGATTTTCGGCCGCGAAACCAATGAACTTATTTCGATCAAGGAATGTTGCTTGGCGAAAAAATGTTTGAATGAGCAAGCAAAAAAAATCGTTGCTTGGATAAATAAACGACCAGATTCGGAACGTTTCAAAAAAATAATCTTACAGTGCAATGAACAGGACGAAACATTGGCCGTAATATTTGTTGATGACAAGATAGCCGTCGAAGATGGCTTAATGATTTCAGAGAAATTAAACGGCGTGTTTGTTTATCAGTTGCTAAATGATGGCGTTGCTCAACTTTTGTTCCATGAGGGAAAAGAATTTTTGACTGAAAAAATCATGAACGTTGAATTGAGACATGCCGTAAACAGTTTTTTTCAGATCAATATTCCGATTTTTTGTTCAGCCCTGACTGATATCAGCAGATTTTTAGCCAAAGAGAATGAAGTGATTGATTATTATGCCGGCGTTGGCGCGATCAGTTTAGCTTTGGCAAAACATTTCGCCCGGGCAATTTTGGTTGAGGGAGACCAAACGGCAGTTGCTTTAGCGGGAAAAAACATCGCGGCTAATAAAATTTACAACTGCGAGACAGTGAGCGGTTCAGTTGAAAAACAAACAAAACTGATTACTGCTCGGCATGTTTTGATTTTAGATCCGCCGCGGACAGGCTTGTCGCGTGATTTGATTAATCAAATATTATTTATAAAACCAAGACGATTGATTTATCTTTCATGCGATTCAGCGACCCAGGCACGCGATATTGGACTTTTGAGTGGAAAATATCGATTGATTTTCACCAAAGCTTACAATTTTTTTCCAAGGACGCCGCACGTTGAATGTTTGTGCGTTCTCGAATCAAAATAATATGCAAGGTATTTTCGCTGTTTACAAACCAAAAGGTCCGACCTCTCATGATATGATTGACCGATTGAGGCGCCTGACTGGCGAAAAAAGAATTGGGCATGCCGGAACACTCGATCCACTCGCCAGCGGCGT
>JBBTXH010000070.1:0-9380 GCA_038062385.1 Patescibacteria group bacterium | reverse complement strand
GCGGCGATTGACGCTGAACTTATTATCATCGGATATTTTTTATTAAAAAATTTCGGTTTGGAGGTGGAAGTTGTTTTGAACAGTGTCGGCTGTCTTGTTTGCCGTTTGGAATACAGCAAGGCTTTGGGTGGGTATTTAAAATCAAAACGATCAGCCCTGTGTGTTGATTGTCGCAAAAGAATAAACAAAGACCCGGCGAAATTTTTAACTTGCGAAAACAGCAAATGCCAGCGCTTCAAAGAGGACGCGCCGCAGACAGTGGATTGGCTCTGCGATGATTGCCGCAATCATTTGTTTCGCGTACTTGAATATCTCGATGAGTTGAAGATTCCATATCGGTTAAATTCAAATTTGGTCAGGACGTTTGATTATTACGCGAAAACCGTTTTTGAAATCGTGGCTGGCGGTGAGGGCCAAGAAAAAATTTCTCTAATCGCCGGTGGACGTTATGATTATTTGACAGAAATGCTGGGCGGAGCGCGCGTACCGGCTGCCGGCATGGCTATCGGACTCGAGCGCGTGGTCAATCAGCTGAAAAATTCAAAAGTGGAAATTCCGACCGCGCCGCCCGTGGATGTTTATTTCGCGCACATCGGCGAGCAGGCCAGACAAAAATCATTTGCTTTTTACGAGGAATTGCGCAAAGAAGATTTTTCCGTCAAAGCGAACTTTTCCAAAGGAAATTTGAAGGCCCAACTGGACAGCGCCATTAAACTGAAAGCAAAATACGTTTTGATTCTTGGTCAAAAAGAAGTGGCTGAAGGCACGATTATTCTCCGAGACCTCGACAGCGGTATTCAGGAAGTCATGAATATTGCCAAGGTAATCAAGGAGTTGCGCAAGCGGCTTGATGAGCAATCGATTAAAGTTTAGGATGGTTAGGATAAGGAAGATTTGGAGGATGAGGAGGATTAGTAAGAGATGTTGGAATCTTTATTCCCCTTTAACCCCTTTAACCCTTCTCCCTCTTTTATTGACAGTCTTGTATTTTTAGCATAAGATAACGAAAACTTTATAATTAATTGAAAGGAGCAAAAGCCATGTCAGTTGAAGTGAAAAGAAAAAAAGGTGAAACTTTTGAGTCATTCGTGCGCCGATTCAGTCGCCGTATGATGCAGAGCGGTACAGTGCTTGAATTCAAAAAGAAAGCGTACAAGCGCAGACCACTTAGCAAATTGAGACTCAAAGCGACCACTTTGTCGCACAAAGTTTATCGCGAAAAGCGTGAATACCTGAAAAAAATCGGACGGCTCAAAGAAGAGCAAGCGCCAACCAGGCGCAAATTTTAGTAACGGCTACAGATTACTAATCACTACAAATTTACCAGCCTGCGCTGGCAGGCAAATCGGTCTAGACTGTTCTGGCGCCTGCCCTGAGTCGCACCGAAGGGTTCATACGTTTGTTAGTCTTAGTTCTATTTGTAACTATCGTTTGATTTGTTGTATAATATGAATACGCTTGAGAAAATAAATCAATTGTTTCTTGAGGCCATGCGCAAGAAGGATGATTTTGCTTTGGCGCCTTTGCGTATGCTCAAGGCCGGTCTCAAGAATAAGAGCATTGAACTCATCAAAGAATTGTCTGAAGAAGAAATAATCAGCGTTATCCGCAGTGAAATGAAAAAGCGGAAAGACTCGGTCGAAGCCTATGAAAAAGGCGGACGCGAGGATTTGGCCAAGCAAGAAAAAGACGAAATGACTTTTTTGAATCAATTCTTGCCTGCGCAAATGACTTCCGAGCAAATAAAAGAAGCTGTTTTGAAAGCGTTGGATGGATTGTCTGAAGAAGATAAAAAGAATTTCGGCAAAGTAATGTCCGCGGTCATGGCCCAAACAAAAGGTCAAGCGGACGGAAGCAGTGTTAGCGCCGCGGTCAAGGAAATGCTGGCCGTAAAACAATAGAGCAATCCGAAGCGCTTTGTCACCGCTTCGTTAAAAATAACATTCAGAGCTTTCTAAGCAGAGTCTCTGTAGGGAAAATGGTTTCCATGCAATATCCATTTCCATTTCGAGCAAAGTCAGTGATAAAAATAACTGCCAGTTGTTTTCTATTTTTGTTGGCAGTTTTTTTATTTTCCAATTTATTCATCGCAGTTCCTGCTTACGCGGCCGGTGAAGAAATAACAGCCGGGCTGGACGCAGTTGGTAGCCAAACTCCGCTGGTGAAAAGCGATCCGCGACAAATCGTTGGACGAATTATTAAAATCGTCTTAGGTTTTCTCGGCGCTGTGGCTATTTCCATCATTATATATGCCGGCTTCTTGTACATGACGAGCGGCGGCGATCCGGCGAAAACCGAGATTGCCAGAAAATGGATTATCAATGCTGTGATAGGCCTCGCAATAATTTTTTCCGCTTATGCGATTACAACTTATATATTCAATCAACTTTTAAAAGCGATTAATAATGATTCAACTCCATCTTCAGGGTTTCAAATCTCCAGTTTAGCCGGCACAGGTTATGGTTTATCAAATGGCGCGTTCGGCACAGTTATCCAAAATCATTATCCTCTGCCCGAGCAGACCGCTGTTCCGAGAAACACCATGATTCTCGTGACTTTTAAAATTCCGGTTGACGTTGTTTCAATAATTGATACCAACGACAAAGCGCTTTGTCCGCAAAGTTTGGAAAAAGGAAAAATTTGCGGCGCTTTGAAAAAAGACGCTTTCCGAATTTATAAATGTAGCGATATGATGCTGGAGGAATATGGCGAACAAAATAAAATTGATTGTTTTAATTCAAAAGTCGTTGACATAAAAGACGAGACAAAATTGGTGCCTGGTTACGCACTGTTAACTGAAGACCAGAAGACCATTATGTTCAATCCGTATGGCGACACCAATGATCATTTGGGGTCAGCCACCGCGGATGTGCCTTACATTGTTTACTTAACTCCAAAAATCAAGCAAAAAGAAAATCCCGCGATCACTGTTTTCAGCAAGACCTATCCTGATTACAAATGGCGATTCACCACCAGCACGGTTTTGGATTTGACGCCGCCGAAAATTTTAGCGGTCGTGCCAACAAAACAAGTTTATCCGGTAAAAAATCCTGGCGGTTGCAACAAATGCCCGGGCGGCGGTTGTTCTGATTATGATTGCGAAGGCAAAGTTTATTTAAACCAAACCATTGCCGTTCATTTCAACGAACCGGTCATTCCGCCATTGACGCAAACGCAAAATTGTACGGAGGGGGACAATGATAATGAAGCTCAAGTTTTAAGCACCGGCCTGGCATCTTCAATTTGCAAAACAAATCATTTGCCGGGAGCGTGGAAAGTCGGTTTGAATCAATACAAGACGATTCAATTTGTTTCCAGCACCGAGTGCGCTGGCGGCGCCATAAATTCATGCGGCGAAAAAGTGTTTTGTTTGCCGTCAGACGCCGAGATTACTTCAAAAGTTTTAGCCGCGCAGATATTAACAGTCGGCATGTCTCAGATCGGCACGGGTATTATGGATATGGGCGGCAATTCTCTTGACGGCAATGCGAATGGCAAATCCGAGGGGCCGGGGGAATTGACAGCTTTGCCAAGCGAGCAAGAAAAATTGAAAGACAATTATTTTTGGGATTTTAAAACCGGGACTGCGCTTGATCTCGTTCCGCCGATATTGATCGGCCTTGATCCGAATAACAAAACGCAAAATATTAAGGAATTACAGCTACCGCTCAAGGCAACGTTTAATAAAGATTTGGATGGAGAGACTGTTGATAATGAGATCGGATTCAAAGGAACAAATTCTGCCGGCAACGACTTTACCGGTTGGTTTGATTCAAATTTCGGCGAAGAAAATAGCGTGATCAAAATGAAAGAGATCGTTATCCAGCACGCGCCGTTTGAGGAATGGCAGGAAGAGAATGACAGTTCGCCGATTTATGCGCCAATTATTAATTCTGATTTGAAAGACAGCCGGCAAAATTGTTTCAGCCCGACAAAAAATGAATCAGGAAAAATAATTGAAAGCACCTGCGCTGAAGATGTCAAAGTGCCGGGATCTTCGTGTTGTCCGGAAAACAATCTTTACAATTTAGTTGGTAAACCGAATTTGGAGGAATGCGTGGTGCCGGAATAAAATTCAAAGCACGAAGCACAAAACTCAAATAAAATTTAAAATTCAAATATCAAAATAAAATATAGTTAAGGTGTTTAAAAGAAAAACCATAAAATTTAATTTGATTTTAATCGCTGTAATAATCGCGGTGGGTTTTAATTTGTTTTTCGCGTTAACTGCGTTCGCGGCGGAGACTGATCTTGGCGTGACGGCGGTGGGCGGAGCAACCGGGCTTAATGGTTCGCAGGACTTGCGCGTCACCATCGGCAAAATAATCCAAGTGGCGCTCGGCTTTCTTGGTGTTGTCGCTATTGGTATTGTTTTGTATGGCGGATTTCTGTATATGACTTCAGGCGGCGATCCGGGAAAAACCGAGATCGCGCGCAAATGGCTGATCAATGGCGCGATCGGCGTGGCGATTATTTTGTCTGCATTCGCCATTACCACTTTTGTCATGAGTAGACTGCAAACAGCGATTAATGGAACCGGCGGAGAATTCACTACCGGCGGTGGGCCAGGCGGTTTTTTGCCGGCCGGTAGCGGTAATGCTTTTCAGGTGAACTCAATTTCCCCGGCCGGTGACGGTTATCCGATTGATTCTAATATTAAAGTTTCATTCACTAAGCCTGTTGACGCGACCACAATTAATTCCGTAAACATTAAGATAACCAAACTGGGAACAAAAGAATTGGTAACCTCTGAAATTAAGCCGGTTGAAGTGAAGGAAATAAATGGCGTTGGCGCTGATATTTTGTCCGGGCTCATAGTTAAAGATAATTTCAAGACAGATGTTTGGGCGGTTTGCGCTACGCCGAAAGCGGATTCTAAAATAAAAATCGGCAATACGCCGATGGTAGTGAAATATGATCTGTCAAATTATGACTTGACTGACGCGTCGGTGAAACTGGTTTATAAAGTGATGTCTTCAAGCAATGTTAAAGATGGCGTAAAATTTGATATTACTTGCGGTGGAGTTGACAATCCGGGAGCCATATCGGTTAAGAAAGATTATATTGCGCCGACGGTTACAGCTGGCGTCGGATTGCTCGGCGGAGGAGAATCAATGGAATTGCCTAAAGCTTGTTTTGATAAATTGGATGAAACTTATTTGCAGTTTACGCGCAAAGGCGCTGCCTGCGCGAAATTTGATTATCTTTGGATAGAATCACAAAAACACGAATACGTGAATGCCGGAGCAGAAGTTGCCGGCAGTTTTGAGGTTTTCGGTTCTGATAAGAATAAAGTGAAATTCACTCCGTCCGCTGATTGCGCTGAAGCAGCTTGTTCTGGTAAAAAATGTTTTGAAAAAAACACGAAATATGGAGTTAAAATTTTACCTGATAAAATAAAATCAAACAGCGGCGCTTATACGATTGCTTGCGGAGCGAGCGACAAATGCACCGCGGTTTTCACGACCAATGATGTTTGCGACGTGGAAGGACCGGTGGTTTCGTTTTTATCGCCCGCGCCAAAAGCCAAGGTGAGCGTTGACGACGAAGTGGAAATAAAAATAAATTCAGTTGATAAAGCCGGCGTTTCCGGAACCAGTTTATTCGTTGATCAGAATTTTGTGGAGGAAGCGACGCCGGAGGGTGATTCAACGCCAAAAGATTACACTGCTTCGTTTTATTGGAATACCGGCGGATTGGCCTTGAAGAAATATAACTTAAAAGCAGTTTCCGAAGATACGGACACGAACAGCGGACAAGCGGAAAACATTGTCAGCGTTTTGCCGAAATATTGTTTTGATAATGATGGAAAAATTATTTGCGACGCTGACGGAAAACATCCTGAATGCGGCGCTTGTGATGGAGCGGTTTGTTCAAAAGACGATGATTGTAGCGGCACCTGCAAATTGACCTGCGTTGATAAAGACGCCAAGAGTTGTACGGTTAACGCGGATTGCGCTGAAAACATTGCTTGCGGTGGCAAGTGCGTGAGCGCGCCAATCATTACCGGAGTCAAGCCTGACACCGGAGCTCCGGGAAACTTGGTGACCATTATGGGTAGCGGATTTCAGAAATATGACGCGAGTAAAAGTAAAATATATTTCAGCGCTGCCGGCGGAACATATTTACCCGCTGAAATGGGGTGCGCGTCAAACAGTTCTTGGCTCGATTACCAAGTGGTGGCGCGAGTACCAAAAGATGCTGTGACCGGATCGATTAAAATTCAAAACGCGGCGCTTGAAACAGACACGACCGATGATGATGACGGCTGGAAAGATGATTTTACCATTGATTTGCAGGCGCAATATCCGGGATTGTGCGCTATCATCCGCGAAGGTTGCAATCCGACCTGCGCCGGCGCGATTTGTCCGGTTTGCGATGAGGGACAGGCCGGTGATTATGTCAAAGCCGCGGGCGATAGCTTCGGAAAAAAAGATGAAGATGATTTCGTATTTTTTGGCGACATAAAATCTTTGTTTGGCGCAAGTTTTGGTTGGGATGACAAATTGATTTCCGGAATTCAAACGCCGATGCTGGATAATGGCAGTTACAATGTGGCGGTCGGTAAAGATTTTGTTTGCGAAGATTCAGTTACCAAAGTAGAGTGCGTTCCGCCGGCGGAGAGTTGCGTTTGCTCCGGCGCGTACAGCAATCCTGTTCAATATAAAATCGTGCCTGCAGCCAATCAACCGCAAATTGATTCGATTAAACCAAGCTCGGCGGCCATTGGACAGATGATCACTGTGGCCGGAAAATATTTCGGCAAAGATATCGGGTACGTTGAAGTAACGCGAGAAATTGACGGTCAGCCGTATTCTTGGGCGGCCGGATTGGGTTGCGGACCGGAGAACTGGTCTGATAATGAAATTGTCATCAAAGTTCCGGAGAATATTCCAGCGAAAATAAACAGTTTGAAAAAAGAAATTTACAGCACAGATTACAAAGTGGTTGTTTACACCTCAAAAGGACAGGCCAGCAAACCGTTTGGTTTGGAAATTATTGCCGGCGCCGCCATGCCGGGAGTTTGTTCGCTAAAACCGAACAATGGCCCGACCGGAACAAAAGTTGAATTTATTGGCGAACATTTTGGTACAGCGGCTGATTATTTGATTAAATTTTCCAAGACCGGCGGCGCGAAGATTGAATGTCCGGCCGGTATAAATTTTTGTGACCCTGATAAAGTGGTTAATTGCCAATGCGTGAAGAAAATTGATCCGGGTGTTATTGCCTCGCAGTTCGGCGAATGGACGGAGATGGCGGTTAAAAATGTTGTCGTACCGGTTGGCGCTGTTTCAGGCGGCGCGTATTTTGAAAAGAAGAGCGATCAAAAGACAAGCAATATGGTTCAATATTCTGTTGGTAGTTGTAAAGCAAACACTTGCGGCGAGGGACAAAAGTGTTGCGGCGATGGCGTGTGTAAAAATACGTGTTCGGAAACATACACTTATGAACCGTCGCAATATATGTGGATGCTCTCAACCGGTCCATTGCCGGTTTACCCGCATGTTTTGGAAAGAAGTTGCGTGGTCGGCATCTATCCGCAATCGCCATCGCCATACAAAGACACGACCGACGCTTGTCCGAACGGACTGATTTCCGCGACGTTCAATATGCCGATGACAGTTAATTCGCTCAACGATAATATTGTCATAAAGCGCTGTACCAAAGCTGAGGAAAAATGTGATTTCTCTAAATGCGGACAAACCGCTGACTGCGTGGAAAAAGTTATTGATGTTTTTGACGAGAAAGACGCATCTCCGGTAAATTTTGGCGTTAGTTATGTTAATAAAGATGGTTCACCCTGTTCGTCTGGGCAAAAGGATTGCGTCCCCAAGGCTACTACGGAAGATCAGATTACGTCTTTCAGTTTACTGAATTCAGCGCTATTGCCGGATAATAAACTGGTTGAAACGCCGGAGAGTAAAGGTGTGGTTGAAAAAATTGCTTTGAAAAATGATGAATTCCGTTATGATTTGTTCAAAAATACTTGGTATGAAATAACCATCAAGGGCGGAGCTTCGGGCGTGAAAGCCAAAGAAGAGCCGATGCAGGAAAATTATGTTTGGAGTTTCAAAACAAAAAATGAAACGTGCGTGCCGGACAATTTACTCATGAAGCCGTTCATTGGATTGATTGACAGTCTTTACGCTACGCAAAAATATAATATTTCCGGACAGTATAAGTGTCAGGAAATAGCGCTCAATAATGAGGATTGGAAATGGGGAGTGACAAAAGCAGCTGACCAAGATAAAGTTGAATTTGTCGGCTTCGGCTGTTCTGACGCAGAAGGGATATGCGCTCTCGGCGAGAAGCAGATCGGTTATTTCGGATTAATGACGGAAAACTCCACAAAGATTCAATTAGAAACAAAGCCAAACGAACCAATTTCGATTTTTACTGAAACAATTCCGCAAGAGTCTGTTCTAAAAAATATTTTTGATAAATTATATAAGGAAGCGTTTTTAGAAATCAAGTTCAAAGACCCGAAAGTTGTTTTCAATTATCCGACCTGCAATGAAGCGTGCATCAACGCGGAGATTGGCGCGGATTTTAATATTGAAATGGATGGAACCAGTTTTACAAACGAAACCGTAAAACTTCATTCGTGTTTTGCGGCTGATTGCGTCAACTTGACTGCAGTTCTTCTTTTTAAGGAGAATAATCAAATTAATTATGCTCCAGAGGAGATTATTGGGGACAAGGTTAGCGGGCGCAGACTTAAAATAACACCTAATGTTTTAATGCCCAATCAATTTTATCGCGTGGTTTTGATGGATCAGATTAAAAGTTCCAGCTTGGAGAAATTAACCGGGCTTAATTATCGAACAGCCGGCGCGCCGGGAGGTGATTGCGCCGATGGACTTGATAATGATGGCGATAGTAAATTGGATGTGAGTGGCGGCTATCTTAAGCCGGAGACAAAAACAAAATCATTGGATTATGTTTGCGGATGTTTTGATAATACGAAAAAATCGTTTGTTACATATAGCGAGATAAAAGAAAAGATTGTTTGTCCGGGCAAAGAATTAATTTTCGGTTGCGCGGAAAAAAACATTGAAAACAGTTTTGTCAGCGACGTTGTCAAATTGGCGGAGATAAAAAAGAATGATGCTTATCGAGCGCCTGATCCGCAGTGTTCCTCGGCCGCGGCTTTTGAAGTCGGCGCCAGCGGGCAGTATGACGCTTACAGCTGGATATTTAAAACGAAAAACGATCCGAAAGAATGCGCCGTGAACAAGGTTCAGGTTACGCCGGACAATTTCATTTCCGAGAAAACCGGCGAGAAAATAGAATATTGGGCAGAACCGTATTCATCGCCTGATTCGTGCAATGCCGCCGGGCAACTCTTGAACGCGTTTAAATATGATTGGGAATGGAAA
>JBBTXH010000069.1:0-4224 GCA_038062385.1 Patescibacteria group bacterium | reverse complement strand
TTTCACCTTACAGGGTTATCCCCAAAAGGTAACTTCAACCCTGCAACAGTACAAACCTTGACAAACAACTATAAATACTGTATACATAAAGTATGTTCTTTGCTCAGCAAAAGAGGAAGAGAGGAGGGCGGAATGAAAAAAGAGAAGAATTGGGATAAACTGACCGAAAAGGAAAAAGACGCACGACTTGATTTGGCGGAAAAGTATTGGGATCATCACGACAGACATGGATCAAGCTTGAAGGCCATCAAGGAGAGAGCCAAGCTTTATCCCGAAGGCGGCATACCAATACGGCCACTGCCGAAAGATCTTCGCGAAGAGCTGAAGCACTGCAAAGGATGTTCTTATAATGGTCCACTAATAAATTTCCTTAATCCTACTTTGTACGGGCAATATCTGAAAACAGAAAAATTATTGAAAAGAAGGTTCGCCCGCGAACGAAAACTGGCTCGTGCGGCCAAACTAACTTCAACAAAACGCAAAACCGGTTGAAGACGTTCGACCGATAAAGCAAATCAAAAGAGACACCACTACGTGTCTCTTTTAAAATTTTATATCAATCAATCGTAAAACAAATAAAAAACGCTAACTGTTGAGTTGACGTTTCTGATTAATATTTTTTTCTGCTCAATTCCATAACAAGGATAACGCAATTCCTAAACAAAGCCCGACAGCAATATTGCCCATCGCAACCCCAATCAAGAGTCCAATAGCTAAGCCGAGCGGATTCATGGTCACCTCCTTATGCTTTGTTCATTGTCAAAAAACGATCCGTTTCCTTAATATTCAACAATAGCAAAAATTCATTTTCTGTCAACGACTAGTATACTCTAAGTATATTACAAAACTTGACATTTTTCAAAAATACTGTAAAATTAAAGTAGGTTCTTTACAATAAAAACCGAAAGGAGCTCGCATGGATTACGTTTATTTGGGGGCGGCGATTGTTCTCATCTGTTTTTGGTTGATTGAACATTATTTTTTCGATCCGTTGCCGTGCTCGGCGACAAAACCAGACAAGGGTTTCTGGAAAAAAACTGATTACTATTTGTCTTGTTTTGGTAATTCTCGATATTCATGGATATTTAAAGTGTTTGTTGTGATCGCGGTCTTGGTTCTGATGCTCTATCCGGATCAGTAATTCTGACGACACCACCACAAAAAGGAGGAAAAATGGATAGTAAAATTCATCTTGATTATCTAGTTGTCCACGAAGACACTGATCAAGCTCAATATGAGAGATGCGCTCGCGGACTGGTGGCATTATTTTATAATGACGAACCGCATCGTCCGCACTGTCCCACTCGTAAAACGTTTGAAAAAATTGCCAAGTTCTTTGTTCCGCCGGAAAAAGCAATGCGTCTCCTTGTCTTGATCCAAAAGAAAACCTCGCCAGAAAAAATTATTGAACTTCTTGGTCTTACGCACCGTCCACTGCATGAGGTTGAGGACGAGTTAAAAACAAAATTGACCCGTCGGTGGTATGCCAAACAGACCCGCGAATACCACAAACCACTTCCACTCATACAACCAATCATACAACCAACGGTTCCCTCTCCGCGACGTGGAAGCATTTCTGAACATAAAATAGAACAACTATCACAATCAGGAACCGTTCTTGAACGTCATTATCCATCAGAAGGCCTTTTTGGAAGTAAAATCATGACAACCGCCAACCGTCTTTCCGCGAATGGTGATATGGCCGGCGGCCGAGAGACGATTGAATCAATAACTATTAGCGACAAAAACGGCCACGTTAGGCATTTTAAAAAAATACGATGTATTCCCGGAACACACAGCCATCAACTTGATACTGATTATGTTGCTCGCTGGATTGAGGAAGAAAAGGAGGAGACATAATGGTAAAAATGAAACAAAAAATTACGAGACCTCAAACTGAAGTTGAAAAAGAAGCTCATTTTGCAATGGCCGAAAAATATTGGAAACATTATGATCGTTATGGTTCGGGACCGTATGCGATCAAGACGCGAATGAAGATGTATCCCGAAGGCGACATACCGATGCGGCCGAAACCGAAAAAACTGCGTGATAGTTTTATTGGTTGCACAAGTTTCCTTAATCCGGATAACTACAAAAAGGCCGTTGAACTGGATAAACTCTTGAAAAAGAAACTTGCCCGCGCTTCGCGGAAAAAAACGGCCACGCGCGCAACAAGTTAACGCCGCTTCGTTAATCGCAGTAAACCAAAGGAGACGCCAAAGCGTCTCCTGTTTTTATTTTAAATTTAATTTTCCCTTTTAATGCCAGCTTCCCTATCTACCATCATCCACATCCTCTTCTCTTTCCTTAAATTGGACCTAGGCAGAATCGAACTGCCGTTTCGGCAATGCGAATGCCGTGTCATACCACTAGACCATAGGCCCCTGAACCACTCGCTTTTTCAGTTATGATTGTTTGTTTTTAATTGATGGTAGCTCGGGTTCAGGGTAAACCCTGAACTTACTCGCATATTTATAAAGTAACTCGTAACGCTCCATGGCTTGCCATGAAGTGATGCCGGTGCATCTACTTCATGGTCGGGGTGACAGGATTTGAACCTGCGACCTCAGCGTCCCGAACGCTGCGCGCTAGCCAACTGCGCTACACCCCGAAGTACTTGCTGCTTCGCGCAAGACTTCGGGGTAAACCCCGTAATCCCACGTGATTGGTGCTTTTACAATTAATAGACCGTAAAACCTACATCATTATTGCACAAAACAATTTCAAAATCAATCCCCCCATTCCCTTTACACGAATTTAAACTATTGCTACAATAATTAAGCTTCTTTTCTTGATTGAAGGAGGTGTCCATGCGACATTATATACTTGTTCTTTCTCTTGTTTCTCTTTGGCTGGTTTTACAAAAAAACCCCTGCAATCTGTTTTTTCACGCGCCTTCGGTTGACACCAATGATGTTATAAAAATGCCGCCAATCCGGCCCGATGATCATAAACCAACAATTATTTTTACTTCTTTCTACGAACCATGCGACGTCAATAGAGCAACTCTCCTTATCATGTATGGACTCGAGTCAAGAAACCTGGCAAAATTCAAAGAACGTCCGCGCGCGCAAATCGCCGACATCATCCAGATACGATTTAGAAAACAAAGATCATCTTAAACACAAAAGCCGACTCGCGAATCTGCGACCGGCTTTTAAATTTGGTTTCTAAGCTGATTCTGTTAAATCCAAGATTCTTGATTTTAAATTTTCCAATCGCGCTTGATAATCATGATGAATCTGCGCATCATCCTTCTCCAATTCTTTTTCAATATAAGCCAACGTCCGCTGTCTCATCTCCGCATATTCCGGCAAATCGTATCGTCTGGCGCTGGACAAACATTCTTCAACCAATATTAACTCATTGTTAAGCAACGCCCGTTCAAAAGACGCCGGAATGATTTCTCTTTGCGCATCTTCAAGCGCTTTTTTCAATACTTGACGATCAGTTTCGTTTAATCTGCCAACAGGTGCTTCAGATGATAACTCGGTTTTGGATGAAACACCGGAAAAACTTTCTTCAATAACTCTTTGTCTAAGTTTTTCCAATTTTGTTCGTTCTTCAGCAACGACCACGTCAATTGACCCAGCCAAAAGTTCGTCAATCAGATCAATCAAACGCGTTTTCATGGTTTGGTGATCCGCGAGATTATACTCAAAAGCTCTTTCTGCTTGCATGAAAGCAGCAAACACGTCTCTCTTGTGAATGGCGCTATTAAACAACGCCGGAGTCATTTCTCTGATAGCGTCCAAACAATAAATATGCATCTCGCCTGAATCATCGGCCAGCGTTTGCTCAATCAATTCAAATTCGGCCACGCCGAGCGGTGATGTTCTTTCTATTTCCGCCCATAATGTATCAGCTCTTTCAATATCAAAACCCTGCTCATCTTCTAATCTTTTTGTCCCGACAAAGGTCGCTTGATCGTTATTTTGTTGTGGCATAGATTCAAACATAAGCTTGCTACAAATTACAAATCGTACAAATGTTACGAATTACAAATCATTTTAATGTTATAAATAGATTTGTAAAATTTGTATTATCCGTAATTTGTAACATTTGTACGATTTGTAATTTGTAACGAAAAATTCGCAATTTTTAAAACCTCCGGCTGGGAATATATCGGCTTTTAGGCAAAGTGGGTGATCGCAATTTCGAACCACGGCTCGAAATGATATGAATCTCCCATTAAACGATATTGACCCGAAATTCAACCAGCTA
>JBBTXH010000068.1:0-6128 GCA_038062385.1 Patescibacteria group bacterium | reverse complement strand
CGTGCAAGGCTAATTTAACTATTTCTTTTTTATAACTTTGTCCAAACTCTTTGGCTTGCTTTTTTGCTTGCGCCGGACAAATAATTATCTCGCCAGTACAATCGCTTGCTTCAACCTTGAAAGAAAGAACATCCGTGGCTTTATTTTTCCGGCGATATTGTTTATTTATTTTTTTCATTTCCGTCGATCCGACAAAAGCAACTGACAGAATTTGCTTTTTTTTAACACGCAAAACATTATTCGCATTGTTTAACGCGTTTAAAACAGCGCTTTTCGGAAAATTATACTTTGTCCGATTATTAAACTCGATTGCGATCATAAAACTTATTCAAGCGGTAAAATCACTTCTGGCGCGACCTCTGTGTTGCTGACTGGAGCAACTATTGCTTTCTCTGGCGTAACAAACTCAAAACTGTTTATCACCATTTGAAAAACGCCGGGGAAACTGGCTTCTTCCTTCAAACCGATATTATAATTCAAAGCGACCACTTTATCATTATGATCAATATAAACCGTAAAACCGTCCGGACTTTCCATAACTTTTATTTTGCGATACGTTTCGTACGATTTCAAATCAGACTTTTTCACGGTTGGCGCCAATTCCAAATACCAATCTTGAAGAGTCTGCCCTGCTTTTTTATCAAAAACCATGATATTAATAAACTCATTCAAATTTGAACTGATCATGAGATCATTTGGCTGGCTGGCGTCGAGCGGCTGAACGAGCCATGATTTCGGATATAAAATTTTATAACCGTAAACGCTGTTCGTATATGTGCCGATAACGTCTTTCTCCCAAAGTCGTTTTGGACCAACGTCAATCGGACTGTAAAGATGATTGATTTCCTCTTGATCTTTGTATAAATCATTGTCGCTGTCAACAAGATCAGGGTTCGTGCCGAACAATGCTTCTTCCTCGTCAGTCAAACCATCCTTATCTTTATCAACCCCGCTTAGAAGCGTCAAAGTGAACTTATTAATTTGTTCAGGACTGAATTTTTTTTGTGTTTCAGTTGGCTTCACCACTTCCTCTGTCGGCGTTACAGTCTCTACCGGTGTTTCCACAGTTACTGTTTCAGTTGTTGGCGCAGGTTCAGTTGTGTTTTGCGTGGTTGGTTGATTTACCACTGGTTGTTCAAAGCTTTTATACAAAAGCCAACCGGAAGCTCCAACTACCACAACAACCACGGCAATGATGATAATATTCATCAGCTTTTTATTTTTTCCCGGATCTGATGCGCTGGGAACTGTTGCCGGACGACCGGCTTTCACAGCTTCAGTGGTTTTACTGCCCAAATAATATTCCATCGGCATGGTGTGAATTTCTGAGGATGAAGGAGGGGCTTGCCCTGAACCCGAGGCGACCGAGTGGTTCAGGGATGAGGATGAGGGTAAACTGGGCTCTTTACGCGAGGTGGCAATGGATGCCGGTTGAGCTGGATTAACGTTTGGTTTTTGTGAAGCGTTGTCGAACATAATTTATGAGATTATTAGGATTAGTAAGATTAGGAGGATGAGGAGGATTAGAAAGAGAAATAAGATTAATTAAAAATTATCTTTTCTGTGAATAAATGAACTTATGAAGCAAATGCCCTGTTTTATTGATATACTCCAACAGTTTTTTATTATTTTCGTCATTCAAATACTTAAGTTCATGAGCTATTTCAATAAAACAATCTAGTTCATTTAGAGAACCAACAGCAATATTAAAAAACCTACATCTATCTTTATAATGTCTCTTGGAATTGCCCTCAGCGATATTCGCCAATATAGAATAGGCTGCTCGTCTCATTTGTGAAACCATGGCAAATTTCTCTTCGTTCGGAAAATCTTTCGTACATTCATAAACTAATAATGTTAGTTTTTTGCTTTCCTGCCAAACAATAAGCTGTCTGAATGAATTTTCATATTTTACTGAATTCATATTCAATTTTTTTAGCCAATCTTACTCATCCTCCTCATCCTCCTCATCCTCCTCATCCTCCATATCCTCCTCATCCTTCATATCCTAATTCGTCTTCATCTTACCAATCTCCGCTTCAAAATTCAAAAGTTTCCCCGGCCCTTTCGGATTATAACCGCCGAGAATTTCTTCGCCGTCAAGAAAACCGTCACCGTCAGTGTCAGCATTCAAAGGATCAGTGCCAAATTTTTTCACTTCATCATAATCAAACAAGCCATCACTGTCAGAATCTGTTTTCACCGGATTTGTACCGGCCGCGATTTCTTCCGCGTCTGTTAAACCATCCTTATCAGTGTCCACATTTACCACCAACTCTTGAGTCGTGGTGTCAGTTGTTACTTCGGCTGGAACAACTACGTCTGGCGTCACTACTTCATCAACTTTCTGCTCATCCTGCTTCAAATCCGGAGGTGAACATCCGGGTCCGCTACACTCCTTCAATCCTGCGACATATTTTACAGAAGCAATCACAGCAACAATCAAAACGAGTAACAATACCACTACTCCTGTGATAATATAAAATTTCTTATGGCTTTGAACCGGCAGAGATTGGTTAACATAAGGTTGTGTTGAAGAAGTAGCAACACGCGGCGCGGAGTTATTTGTTGATGGCGCAACTTCCGGAGCTTTGTCCACTCCGTCAAAAATATCAACCACTTTGTCACCTGCCTGCGCAGGCAGGGCTTCGTTATTTTGTTCTGGCATAAATTTTACGTAAGATGAATCAATATTATTTTAACTATCATTTTATACACCACTGTCACCTGTCATTTCGAAGTGGCATCGAGAAATCTATGAAGCAAACGTTTACGGATTTCTCCATGCGAGTCGAAATGACAGGCACGTGGTTGAAATGACAAATGTTATCAAAACGTTGGAGCAACTATGTGCTGTGGCTTATCCCCTATCTCAAACATAAATTTCAAATCGTATTTTGATTTGTCGGTTGCATTGACATTATACTCGTAAACCGGATTTTCCATCGGATTAGTGTATAAATTTGAAAACAGTTGCATCTGACTATTATAACATGTCTGTTTATCATAATCCTTCGGACAATTGACGCAATACAAACCCGGCACAACGCACTGATAAGTATTAACCGTTCCAGGGCATTCCAAATCAAATTTCTCTGAATTACAGGCCACGCCGGCATTTGTTCCGTTCACATCGTTTAATATATTCTCCCATTTAAAATGATTGAGCGGATCTTTTGGCAAGGTTTGTTTCAAAACCGCGCCCAATTCTTTTTGCCACGACGGCCAGACGCTGAACGTTTGTCCGCGCACGTATGAACCTGACTCAAGTTGAGGCACGACATTGCCATGAGTCTTTATGTATTCATTCAAATAAAGCCGCATCATCACCATGTCGCTAAGTCTTTGAGTATCTCTGATTAATGCGATTTTGCTGACGCTAAGTCCGAAATTAAAACGCAACAAATTCACCATTTGGCTATAAATATTTTTCGTGGCCTCGTTGGCATTTTTTGAATAGCTCAAAATATAGATATTGTTGTAAATGTTTGTATCGGCCACATTGCTCGCCGCCACATAAACAGTTGTTCCGTCTTTCTCTCCAACATAGCAAAATTCGCCATTCCAATCATTCTGGCAATCTATCTTCATCGGCGCGGTTGAAGATGCCGGATTCGGCGCGTAACGCTGATACCAAACTCCGGCCGGCAAAGCTTCCGGGTTTTCAAAAATGCGCAAAGAGATCATGTCCGCTGATTGATCGTAATTCGGATCAGTTGCTTGATCTCTGACAAAGAAGTATTGTTTTTTGATTTCAATTGTTTCGGACTTATCATTTATGCCGCATTTCGGATCACCTTTGGTCGGATCAGTATTATAGTCTTTCAAACCATTCCCATCGTTATCCTTTCCGTCAGTGCACTCGTTACCAACAACCACAACAACACCTTCAGTGTCAGACAAAGTCACGCAATCAGGATCGGATAAATCTTCTGCATAATAAACTTCATATGAAACATTAGTATCAGTAAATTTCATCCAAACCTTTAATAATCCTTTTGAAATCTTCGGGGTAAAAAATTCAAAACTCCTAATTACGGTCTCATCTGACTTTACTTCAAAAGAATCAGAATTAATTTGACCACCCCCGTCCTTGGTTTTAAATGTATATTTCATTGTATTTGTTGTTGTATCAAAATCAAAACCTTGAAAAATCTTTCCAACACTAGTATCCTGAACGCCTGGTTCAAAAAGAGGATCTGCTTTTGGAAAAGCTCCAGTATCAATAACCAGAAATTTCTGCGCATTAACCGTATCGGTTAAACCATCCTTATCGTCATCATCGCCATTCGCGCAATCGGAATCACCCTTTGCTTTCACAATATTCAACTTCGGTAAATCATCGCTTGTATCACCGGCCTCGCCGAAATCTCGGCAATAGAATAAACCAACCTTATATTCGTTTTCATAATAATACGTTGAAAAATATTTTCCATTGTCTAACTTTTCCATTGGCGACCAACCAAGATATGTACCAGCTCCCCACAGATTATCGCAAATATAAACCGTGATCTTGGCTGTGCCGGACGTCGGAGAATTAACCGTTGTGGTAAGTGTTTTTTCTTTTTTAGCCGCGGAAAGTTGCTCGGATATTGTATCAGTAATTATTGTTGCTGTGGCGGTTAACGTAGCCACGCCATTTTTATCTCCAGTAATAATATTACTTTCAGCAGGGTCGGCAGGAGTTTTCACTACCGGTGCGATAGTTTTTACCACCGTATCATTATCTGCGATCCAAGCCCACGTCCAATCATATACTCCGGTCATAGCCGCGATCGGCTGATCACCGCTTTTCGCATATGCCTTAAATAATGTTGTTTTGTTTGATTCAGTAATAAATGGCTCAGACGGTTCAATCATTACATTATCAAGCAAACAGACATCTGTGCCGGTTTCGAAATTCGTGGTTATATCGCCAACCGGTTCACCGCATAAATTTTTTAGATTGGATATTTCAACCACGTAATCTGTTTTAGTATCAAGCAGTCCTTTGGGCGCCAACGTAATAATGGTTTTGCCAAACTCATTCACACTGATTGTATTGGTTGTGTCCACTATCATTGTTCCCACTTTCAACTGAATATTATCCTTGAGATTAGCCATGGAGTAATCAACTTTATTACCTAAAGTAATGTAAATCAAAGGGTTGAGACAAACATTTGTTTGATATTCACTGGGAGCGGTTGCGCTAAAGTCAATGCCAACATATTTATATTCTCCAGGACACTCCTTCGTGCGATACATTAAATTCGTTTTCCCATTATTCACTTCCTTGTCCACAGGTTTGGCGCTGATTTCCGTAAGGCCAACTGAATACTTAGTTAAATCATCAAAAACAAACGGCGGATAAGTCAAAATTGTCGGCTGTATAGTTATAGTCGCGACTTGATACGGATTGACCTTGGCCTCTGTGTCGCTTGTTCCATCGCACTGCTCATCTTCACCCGGCTCCACGCTACCATTATTGCAATATGAAAGTGCCGCGTATTTATACGACGAACCGAGATTCAAACATTTGTTGCTGCAATGTTCTGGAAAAGTGCAAACCTTTGGCGTCCCCGTGCAAGTTGCTTCACATTCTTCGTCTAGATTAGCCACAGAATTTTTCCCGCCCGGATAACCTTCAAACACACCATTGCCGCAACAATTTATGTCAGTCGGAGTTTTACACGCGGTAAAGCCGACCCAAGTGCAGGTTTTGGAGCAGAACGGATTATTATCAATCGAACAATCACTGTCCTTACCTTGATTGCATACAATATCTTTTGTTTTTGAAATCGCTTCACACTCTTCGCCTGCTTCAAATACGCCATTGCCGCAAATTGCGACGGCCGCCACGTCAGTGGATTTATAAGTGGAACCAATATATAAACATTTACTGTCCAGTCCTTTGGCTTTATTCAATGCCCCAAAATCAGCATCCTCGCCCGGCTCAACGATTCCATTTCCGCAAGTAAATCCTTTGCTCGTACCGGCCGCTAAACATCCGGCGGTACAAGCAATGCCTTTTGGTTTGCAAGGTTTATCGTTGCCATCAGAATAAACGCAGCCTTGATCGCACTCTTCGCTTCCGGATTTAAACCCATCGCCGCAACAATTGTTGTTTCCACTTAATTTATCCGGAGCGC
>JBBTXH010000067.1:0-3915 GCA_038062385.1 Patescibacteria group bacterium | reverse complement strand
TTTTGGCACCACCATGAATTCTTGCACGCTAAGAGTATTATCCGCATGTTTGCCGCCATTAATGACGTTCATGGTTGCGAGAGGAAATCGCCAATTTTTTTCTTTCAACTGAAATACCTCGCGCAAATATTTGTAGAGCGGCATGCCCTCTGACAAAGCTCCCACGCGCGCACTGGCCATAGAAACCGCTAGAATCGCGTTCGCGCCAAGTTTTGATTTATTTTCAGTTCCATCCAAATTCAACATGGCGATATCAATGTTTTTTTGTTCTGTGACATTCAGACCAACAAGCGCCGGAGAAATTTTTTTATTAACATGTTCCACTGCTTTTAAAACACCCAAACCGAAAAATCTTTTCTTATCGCCGTCGCGCAATTCCAACGCTTCATGTTCACCGGTTGACGCACCCGAAGGTACCGAAGCCTTGGCTTCAAGTCCGTTAGTTAAAATTACTTTTGCTTCCACGGTCGGATTGCCGCGCGAGTCCAAAATTTCCCGGGCAATGATTTTTTTTATTTTCATAAGTTATCTTGTCATTAATAATCAGTAAATCACGTAAGAATCAGTAGATCAAGTATTACAAAACCCCGCGTTAACTTTCTCTACAATATTTCATACACAATCGTCGCCTGCATTTTGATCTCATTTTCGCCCGCTTCAATTGACGGAGAAGACTCGCCGCCGCCACCCATTTCGCCCGCGCCAACCGGATAATATTTCGCGCCGTATGACGGCGAAGTTTCATATTCAATAAAATTAACCACCTTGCCAAGTTTAACACCTAACTGTTTGGCCAATATTTCAGCTTTCTTTTTTGCTTCGTCAATCGCCAAAGAACGCGCCTTTTCTTTCATCTCTTCTTCTTTGTCAACTTTAAAAGTCAAACTGCCGACTTGATTCGCGCCTTTTTCTCCGGCAGTTTTGATAATCTCGCTGATTTTTTTCAAATCCCTGACCTTGATATCAACTGACTGGTAAACCGTGTAACCATTGATTTCGTTTTTACCGTTCAACCATGAATACTTCGGGTTAATATTGTAACTGGCGGTTTTAACGTCTTTTTCACCAACGCCATATTGTTTAATCGCCGCGATAATCTCGTTCATTATTTTTGTATTTTCCGCTTGAGCCTCAGCCACCTTACCTTTTTCAGTTGTTAACCCAATACTGATATTGGCCACGTCAGGCACTGCGGTAACCTTGCCTTCTCCGCTGATGGAAATCGTGTTCTGCATTGTTTCCGCCTTACCGATGTAATCAAATTTCTTGAACGCGCTACGCGTTTCTGCCGCCAAAAACACTGTTAACGCGATCAGCACTAAAATCACAAAAACTCCCACGATTAAATGCGGCTTTTTTTGACAACTGTTTGTTGTTTCTTCCATATTGTTTTTAGTTTATTATTTAAAATCTATAAATAGTTCTTTTATTTCCTGTTTCAACGCCAAACCTTTTTTTCGTTTTTCAATATCTTTCTCTGTTTTCGCCAAGATTCTATTATCTTCATCAGCTTCATCTCCGGCCATCAAAGTGTATTCCTTTTCAGTGTTCCAAGGCAAAGCTGTTCCCATAAAATTTTTTTTATTGAAATTCATTACGTCAATTTCATTGAAAAAAGTATCAGTTTCAAACCGAATGTCAGGAAAATGAAATTTTAAAAAGTCTTGCGCGAGTTGAGCGGTTCTTCCGGAACCGGGGTAATCATCAATAATCAACACCGTCCCATTTTTGCCATTTAAATCCGGAGACATCTTCTTCAAAACATCATCCACCTCCAACTTCTGCCAAATCTTTTTCGTCTTTTCCGAATTTATCGTTCGCTCATGCCACTCATTTTTATCAAAGTAATTATCCAAGCCTTGATTTGGATCAAATAAATTATTTCGCCCGTCTGCTGGCGCTTCTTTAGCCAATCTTCTTTTCACCGGACCAATATCAATGTATTTAATCGGCGGTAACTTCTCTTTCGGATATCTTTTTTTCCACGCTTCAACAAGAATCCAACTGATTGGCCGAGCGGCGCGATCAAGAAAAACAAGAGCACTGGGCTTTTCAAAATGAATCCGATCAATCATTATTTCCGCATGATTTTTTATGGTGGCGATTTTTTCTGGAGTATCAAAAGCCTTAATTGTTTCCGTCTTAGGTTCACTTAGCTTTTGTTCAAACATAACCTAATTTAAATTTACTTGTCTCGCTTACCACTTGTCTCGCTCGCTTGCCCAGAACTTGAGCGTAGCGAATAGTTTTGGGTCTTGCTTATTTTCTTCAACGCTTCAATCCCCGCCAACTTCTTTCCGCTCAAAAATTCGAGCATCGCTCCTCCGCCAGTGGAAATAAAATCATAATATCCGGCCATTTTTGATTTATGAATCGCGTAGAGCGTCTCGCCGCCGCCGGCAATACCGAGCGCTCGGCCGGAAGATCGCGCGCCAATTATCTTCGCGAGAGCAATTGTTCCATGGCTGAACTTTGGCAGTTCAAACAAACCCATTGGCCCGCCCCAAACAATTGTTTTCGCCTGGCGAATTAACTGTGAAAAAGCAATAATGGTTTTCGGTCCGATATCCAAAATTTCTTCATCTTTCGAGCACAGCTTTTTATTATTTCCAACCAACGTCACGAACGCTGATTGTCTTGTTTTTTTGTCCGCAACAACGACGTCAAGCGGTAAAATAATTTTTTTTGATTGCAAGAGTAGTTTTGCTTTTCGCAATTTATCAGCGTCAAATAATGAACCGCCGATATCATAGCCAGCTGCTTTCAAAAACGTATTGGCCAGTCCTCCGCCAAGTAGCACTTGATTATATATTTTCAAAAAATTTTCAATCACATCAAACTTGGTTTCAACCTTGGCTCCGCCGATCAGAGCCACCGCCGGTTTCATTGGCTTCAGCGCTTTGGACAAATATTTAACCTCTTCAAAAAATTTGAAGCCAGCGTATGACGGCATTAAACCCGCAACCCGATCAATGGACGCTGCCTTTCTGTGACTGACAGCAAAGGCCTCATTCACATAAACTTCTCCGAGACACGCTAATTCCTTGGCCATTGATAAATCATTTTTTTCTTCCCGAGCGTTAAAACGAATGTTTTCCAAAAAAATTAATTCCCGTTTGACCAAGCGATTAGAAATTTTTTTTGTCAATATCTGACTGAACTTGCCTGATTCGAAAATAAGTTTTTCTCCTGCCAACTTTTTCTTCAATATTTTAAAAACAGGAAACAAACTCAACACCTTAGCCTGTTTTCCCTTCGGTCTCCCCAAATGGGACACCAAAACAATTGAACAATTATGTTTCAACAAATAATGAATGGTCGGCAAAACTTCCTCGATTTTAAACGCGTCTTCCACCTTGCCGTTTTTTATCGGCACATTAAAATCAACGCGCAACAACACACGCTTATTCGTCAATTCAATGTTTTTTATTGATTGTAGTTGATGATTATTTTTCATCGCCTGAAATTGAGATTAAACGCCAATCATGGCCCGGAACTTTATTTATTATTATTTCGGCATTGTCAGCCAACGTTCCCTCGTTCAGCATATTTAAATTGAACTCCAAATTCTCCGCGCTAATATCAGCGCCATGTTCAATAACCGAACCAAGTTCAATGGTGATTTTTTGTACATTTTTCAATTCCGCTGACCGCGCCTGTTCAATCGCCATCTTGTGAATTTTGTCTGCCACGTGAAGATCGTGCATAATTCAAAAATAACTAATTTTAACTGATTTAATTATAGCACAAATTAAAACAAAACAAAAAACTGATCTATTGACAAAATGATGCTTTAACGACAAAATACAAACGAACGGTACATTGACAACTAAACAAGGTCGCCTACGTTAAGACTACGGCATATAAAGGAGGTGCGGCTATGAATTTTTGTAAATTTGCGCTTCAATTGACTTT
>JBBTXH010000066.1:0-3705 GCA_038062385.1 Patescibacteria group bacterium | reverse complement strand
AAGTCATCACCGGTTGCATGTTTGCCGGAAAAAGCGAAGAAGCGATCAAGCGCATTACTAAAGAACAGTATTCACGCGAACGCCACGTTGTTGTGTTCATTCCCCAAAAAGCGCGCCGTCGCGTTACTATGTCCAATGCCGAGGAAATTGATACTGCCGGAAAGGTAGTCAGCCGTTCAGGCAAAGTTATTGAATGCGTTGAGTTTGATGAAACAACTCCTTGGGAGATCGTTCGAAAACTTTCTCCGGGCGTGACCACCGTGGTCATTGAAGAAGCGCATTTCTGCGATAATGAATTGGTAAAGGTCTGCAAACATCTGGCAGAAAAATGCAAAATCAGGGTTATTGTAATCGGACTTGACCAAACTTTCGACGAAGAACCATTTGGACCAATGCCCGCGCTCATGGCTGAAGCTGAATATGTCACCAAGGAACTGGCCACCTGCACTGAATGCGGCAGTCAAAACGCCAGCAAGAGCTGGCTGGACAGCCGAGCCCTGGACAATGTGCAAGAAGGCAAGATTCTTGTTGGCGATAAACAATATCGGGCAGTCTGCCGGCATTGCTACGGAAGATTGGCTGACAAATATCCGAAGAAGAATTGAACTCACAGCCTCGCATCAATATGCGGGGCTCTTTATTTTTTAAACGATTTTTGATAGAATATGTGTATAAAACCTATCTCTCCTTATGAAACTACAAACAATTATCGGACTCGAATTTCACGTGCAACTGAAAACAAAAACAAAAATGTTTTGCGGTTGCGCCAATGAACCTGAGGCTGAAGAGCCGAACAAACACATTTGCCCGATCTGTCTAGGACATCCGGGAGTTTTGCCGACCATCAATCAAGCTGTGGTGAATATGGCCATCAAAGTCAGCGCTGCTTTAAATTGTGAAATCGCGGAATTCACCAAGTTTGACCGAAAAAATTATTTCTATCCCGACCTGCCAAAAGGTTATCAAATTTCTCAATATGATTTACCGCTCGCAGAACACGGCTGGCTCGGTATAAACTTTTTAGCCAAAGACGGTTTAGCGGGAAGACTGGATGATGAAAAACAAATGAAGCGCATCGGCATCATCAGATTGCATCTCGAAGAAGACGCGGCCAAATCAATTCATGATAAAAAATCAACGCTCGTTGATTTTAATCGTGGAGGAGCGCCGCTAATCGAAATTGTAACTTCGCCCCACTTCTCCACTCCGCAAGAAGCAAAAACTTTCGGCCAGGAATTACAACTCATTGTTCGCTATTTGAACGTTTCCGACGCGGACATGGAAAAAGGCCAACTGCGCTGCGATGCTAATATTTCTTTGCGTCCTGAAGGCGATCCAAAACTTTATCCGAAAACTGAAATAAAAAACATTAATTCTTTTCGCGCTCTTGAACGCGCGCTCGCTTTTGAAATTGAACGGCAGACCATTCTTTGGACAAACGGACAGCCGCCGGCTAAACAAGAAACGCGCGGCTGGTTAGAAGCCAAACAGGAAACAATTTCGCAAAGAACTAAAGAAGAAGCTGAAGATTACCGTTATTTTCCAGAACCGGATTTACCGCCGCTCGCTTTCACCAAAGAACAGATCGAGCAACTCAGCGTTTTGAACAGCGAACTGCCGCAAGCCAAGAGACGACGTTTCATGGCAACATACGGTTTCAATGCCGATGAAACGAAAATTTTAACCGAGTCAAAGGAACTGGCAAATTATGCTGAAGAAATAATTTCAGAATTAAGAGAATGGTTGAACTCACTGGACAATACGGAAGGAACGGATGAAGAAATTTGGGAAAAAAATAAAAAGAAACTTATTAAACTTATTGCCGGATGGTTAATTAATAAATTTTTACCTCTGCTTGAAGCAAAAAAAATCAGCTTTGAAAAGAATAAAATCACTCCTGAAAATTTTGCTGAATTCATTACCCTGGTTTACCAAAACAAAATCAGCAGCAGCGCCGCGCAAGTTATTCTTGAAGAAATGATTAAGACCGGCGCCGATCCGTCGCATGTTTTGGATGAAAAAGATTTATGGCAAATGAGCGTTGAAGGCGATTTGAACGAAGCAATAGAAAAAATTATTAACACCAACCCCGAACAAGTAAAACAATATCTGGCCGGCAAAGAACCAATATTGAAATATTTAATCGGCCTGGTCATGAAAGAGACCAAAGGCAAGGCTGATCCGCAGGTGGTTGAGAAGATGTTAAAGGATCAACTTAAATTAACAAAATAAATGTACGGACAGAACAATGTTCTGTCCGTACATTTATTTTGTTTATATTATTGAATAAATTTTTTGAGAAAATCTTTCGCCTCAACAACGTCTTTTACCCAATGAATCGTTTTATCCCTTTTAAACCAAGTCATCTGTCTTTTCGCGTAACGCCGCGTGTCGCGTTGAATCAGTTCAACCGCTTGTTCACCGGAAATTTCATGATTCAGAAATTGACAAATCTGGCGATAGCCAATGCCGCTCATGGCCGCTGATTTACAATTATAACCTTCAGCCATTAATTTCTTCACTTCATCAACTAATCCTTCTTTCATCATCATATCAACCCGCGCGTTTATTCTCTGATACAATTCTTCCCGCGCCATACTTATTCCCAATTGCAGAAATTCGTATTCACTCTCCCCTGTTCCGCGCGCCAGCGGTTTTTTCGTTTGCATCAAAATTTCCAGCGCGCGAGTCACTCGCCGCGGATTGTTCAAGTCAATCTTCTCACCGATGTTCGAATCTATTTTTTTTGCTTTGTTGATTAAATAAACCAAACCATATTTTGCCAGCCATTTCTCCACTTGGTCTCTCAATTTTGGATCAAACATGCCGGGCAATTCATAATTATTCACCAGCGCTGAAATATATAATCCGGTTCCACCAACAATAATCGGTAATTTATTGGGGTGCGTTTCAATCACTGATTTCAAGTCTCGCAACCAATTTTCCAAACAGTAATATTTATTTGGATCAACCAAATCAATCAAACACTCTTCAATGCCATCAACAGAAAACTTACCCTTAACCCAAACGCCCTGATCTTTATTAGTACCGATATTCATTTTCCGAAAAACTTGGCGCGAATCAGCGGAAATTAAAAAACCGTTGAACTTCTTGGCCAGTTCAAGCGCAATCCCTGACTTACCGCTGGCCGTGGGGCCGAGGACAATAATTATTTTTTTCTTCATAAATGTGATATATTAGCATCAAAGCAAGACCAGTGAAATCAGCAAGACGAGTGCAGTATAGCATATCAAAAAATAATTAATAATATATTCTATGCGAACTTTTCGTGTCATCATTGAGATTGCCGGCATCATCGCCGCGCTCCCGTCAGCGTTATTAATTCCGGCTCTTATCATCACCGGCATCATGGGCGCGGTAAAAAAGGACTACACCTACCTAAAAAAATATTTAAAAATTTGGGCTTACAGTTTGATCGCTTTTGTCGTTGTCCTCTTTATTTATGGACTGGGCACTTATATTGCCGCCAGTATGGCCGGCGGAGTTTAAAAAATTTGTCCAACGACCGTTCCTCCGGAGCGGTCGTTTTTGTTTACCTGCACTCCAGCATCCAGGTCATGGCCTTGGTAACCTTGGCTTTAACAATATCACCCAGCCTAAACTTTCCATAATAAATTCTCGCTCTTTTCATTTCCAGACCGTTGCCTTCACAATAATCCTTTTTGCAAACATCAATCAATATTG
>JBBTXH010000065.1:0-6188 GCA_038062385.1 Patescibacteria group bacterium | reverse complement strand
AAATAGGAGCGGAGGTGTTTCATAATCTAAAAAAGTTATTGAAGCAGGCTGGTTTTCAAAGGTTGGTTGGCGACGAGGGTGGATTTGCGCCGAATTTAAAATCAAATGAATCAGCTCTTGAATTTATCGTGGAAGCAATCAAGGGTGCCGGTTATACGCCGGGTCGAGACGCATTTTGTGCTGTTGATTTGGCGCTTTCGGAATATTATGACGCCAAAAGTAAAACTTACTCTTTGAATGATAAAACAGGCAAGCAAAGGATTTCTGCGAAACAAGTAATTGAAACAATGACTGACTGGATAAGGAAATATCCTTTGATTTCAATTGAAGATCCTTTGGCAGAAGACGAGTGGAATGATTGGAAGAAATTAACTGACAAATTAGGCAGAAAGATTACCATTGTCGGCGATGATTTGTTCGTGACCAATGTTCAGCGTTTACAGCAAGGTATTGATTCAGGCGTGGCCAACGCGATTTTAATCAAGTTGAATCAAATTGGCAGTTTGTCAGAAACAATTGATGCGATTTTGCTGGCCAAAAAAAATAATTATAAAGTCAGCGTCTCTCATCGTTCTGGTGAAACCGCGGACACTTTTATCGCTGATTTGGCGTTGGCGGTGAACGCTGATTTTATTAAAACTGGATCACTCTCACGTTCTGAACGTGTCGAGAAGTATAATCGTTTGATGGAGATTGAACATGAATTAAAATAATTTATGACACCGGTTGTTTTATTAATTCTGGATGGTTGGGGAATCGCGCCGCCAAACCGGGGGAACGCGATTGAACTCGCCAAGAAACCGAATTTCGACAGACTCTGGGAAAAGTTTCCGCACACCACGCTCAAAGCGCACGGCCATTTTGTCGGTTTGCCGGACGAGCAGGTGGGAAATTCAGAAGCTGGTCATATTAATATTGGAGCTGGACGATGCATTGAACAAGACTCTACGATAATTTCAGAAAGTATTTCTGACGGCCGCTTTAAAAAGAATTTGGCGTTTAGAGAAGTGTTTGAGTATGTTAAAAAAAATAAATCCGGTTTGCATTTATTAGGCCTGGTTTCCGATGGCGACAGTCCGCATTCTTCTCTCGATCATTTGTATGAATTGGTTAATCTGGCTTACAACCAAGGGCTTCGGAAAATATATTTACACTTGATCACCGACGGCCGAGATTCAGCGCAGTTTAGCGCTTTGAACATTGTTGATACAGTTTTGAAAAATGTTTATGGTAAAGCAACAATAGCCAGTTTGATCGGTAGATTTTATGCCATGGATCGTGCGAAAAATTGGGAGCGCACCGAAGCAGCTTACGATTGTTTGGTGGGAACCGGCGGCGATTGTTTTGCTGATTATCGCGACGCGATTTTACACGCTTATAATCAGAAAATCACTGACGAGTTTATTTTTCCGGCGATTATTTGTAAAGATAAAAAACATTCAGGGAGCAGTCGAGTTAAAGATAACGATGCAATTATTTTTTATAATTTGCGGTCTGACCGCGCGCGTCAACTGACGAAATGCTTTGTACAAAATGATTTCAATAAAAAAAATAAAAAAGCATTCAAACGCAGTCGGGTTTTAAAAAATACTTTATTTTGTGCGTTTACTGATTTTGGTCCTGACCTTGACCATATTTTGACTGCTTTTCCGTGTTCGGATATTGAAAACACTTTGCCGTCGGTTTTATCAAAAAGAAAACAAGTTTACATTGCTGAAACGGAAAAATACGCGCACGTCACTTATTTTATCAACGGCGGTTTTGCTGATCCGGTAAACGGAGAGGAGCGTTTGCGTATTGCTTCTCCTAAAGTACGCAGTTATGATCTGAAACCTGAAATGAGCGTTTACGCGGTGACTGATTCGGTTTTGAAATATATAGAAAAAGATTTCAATTTTATCACAGTAAATTTTGCCAATCCGGACATGGTCGGGCACACCGGAAATTTAGAAGCGACTGTCAAAGCGATCGAACATGTTGATGCTTGCATCGGGAAAATTTCCCAAGCGGTGATGAAAAAAAACGGTTGCTTGATAATCACAGCCGATCATGGCAATGCGGAAAAAAAGATTGACTTGGAAACTAATGAAATTTGGGCGCAACATACCACGAACCCGGTGCCATTTATTTTAGCGGATGAATCGCGTAAAGGCGTTAAGTTGAAAACCGGTTCGCTCGGAAACATCGCGCCGACGATTTATGAGATAATGAATCAGACGCATTTACCTCGTCAACTTTTCAAGAGTTTAATATTGTAATAAATATGAAAAAAATTCCCAAACCAGTAATTTTAATAATTTTGGATGGCTGGGGCGTTGCGCCAGCTTCTGACGGCAATGGTGTGACTCTAGCCAAGACACCAAACTTTAATAAATATGTCAGCGCTTATCCGGCCATGACCTTGCTTGCTTCAGGCGAGGCCGTGGGTTTGTCTTGGGGAGAGATGGGAAATTCAGAAGTCGGGCATTTGAATCTCGGCGTCGGTAAAATTTTTTATCAAAATCTTCCACGTATTTCAAAAACTATTGATGATGAAAGTTTTTTCAAAATTCCGGCCTTGATCAAGGCCGCGGAACACGTGAAAGCGCATAATTCAAAGTTGCATTTGGTCGGGCTTGTCAGTGAAGGAAAAGTTCATGCCATGTTGTCGCATTGCGTGGCTTTGCTCGAGTTCGCGAAGAAAAACAAAGTCAAAGACGTTTTTGTTCACGCGTTTTTGGATGGACGCGATTCCCAGTTCAATAGCGGATCTGGTTTTATCGAAGAACTGGAAAAACAGATGGAAAAGATCGGCGTCGGCAAAGTCGCTTCTTTGCATGGACGTTTGTATGCTATGGATAGAGATAATCGTTGGGAGAGAGTGGAAAAGACCTATCGTGTTTTGGTTGACGGTAAAAGCGAGGAAACGTTTGCTGATCCGATCGAGGCAATTGAAAGATCTTACAAGGAAAAAGTTTTTGATGAAGAATTTGTGCCGGTCGTGATTGGAAAACAGGGATCGCCGGAGGCGCTCATTGGCGATAATGACGCGGTGATCTCGTTTAATTATCGCGCGGATCGAGCGCGTCAACTGACGCATGCTTTTGTTGATGAAAATTTTGACAAATTTAATCGCGGAGAAAAGTTGAAAAATCTGTTTTTTTGCACAATGACTGAATATGAAAAAGATTTACCCGTGGAAATCGCTTTTGCTCATGAATCAGTTCGAACGTCCCTGCCGAAAATTTTAAGCGAAAAAGGTTTTCGTCAATTGCATATCGCGGAAACAGAAAAATACGCCCATGTAACTTTCTTTTTTAGCGGAGGCACGGAGGAACCTTTTAGCGGTGAGGAACGCATTGTCGTGCCCTCGCCAAAAGTCGCTTCATACGCGGAAACGCCGGCTATGTCTGCAAAAAAAGTCACCGAAGAATTGCAAAAAGAAATTTTGCAGGAGAAACATGATTTTATCGTAGTTAATTTTGCCAATCCTGATATGATCGGGCACACCGGTAATGTTGAAGCCACGGTCAAAGCAATCGAATACATTGATAAATGTTTGGGTGAAGTGGTAGAGCTTGTGCTCTCCAAAGGTGGGGTCGCCATAGTCGTGGCAGATCACGGTAATGCCGAAGAGTTGGTTAACTTGCAGACCGGTGAAATCGACAAGGAACACAGCACCAATCCTGTGCCGTGTTTGATTATCGGACATGAATTCGAAGGGAAAACCATTGAAGATGTGCAGACGGTTGGTAATGATTTGAGTTTAGTTCAGCCAATCGGGCTTTTGTCTGACGTGGCGCCGACAATTTTAAAATTAATGGAGGTGGAAAAACCTGATGACATGAATGGACGTTCGTTGATTTAATAACGGCTACAAATAACGGCTACAAATTACGAATCACTACAAATTTACCAGCCTGCGCTGGCAGGCAAATCGGTCTAGACTGTTCTTTTGTTTTTCCGTTCATTTGTTCTTAGGTCTATTTGTAAATTTGTAGTGATTTGTAATTTGTAACAATAATATGCCTGAATTGCCGGAAGTTGAAACAATTCGACGCGGTTTGGTTCTTCAAATCAAAAACAAAAAGATAATTGATGTCTGGATTGAGCCAAGCTTTAAAACGAAAATTTCCCCGAACGCGAGGGAATTTTTGGCTGTTTTGAAAGATAAAAAAATTATTGATATAAAACGTCGGGCGAAATTAATGATTTTTCAGATAACTAAGGAATTGTTTGTTTTGATTCATTTAAAGATGACCGGACAACTTGTTTATAGAAAATCCGGCGGCCGAACGACCAGCGGAGGACACCCTATTGAAAATATTTCGTTGCCGAATAAATTCACCAGAGTGATTTTTACTTTTGCGGACAAAACTCACTTATTTTTCAACGATATCAGAAAATTCGGTTATCTGAAATTGGTTGATTCTGCCCAGTTACAAAAAGAATTGAGTAAATATGGGCCTGAACC
Source organism: Patescibacteria group bacterium (assembly GCA_038062385.1). Lineage (GTDB taxonomy): Bacteria > Patescibacteriota > Patescibacteriia > UBA11705 > JABHMO01 > JBBTXH01. The sequence continues at coordinate 1,735 of JBBTXH010000065.1, read as the reverse complement.
GCTGGAAAATAATTTTAACCTTGATTATTTTAAAAAAATGTTGATTGCTGGGAAAAAGCGAAAGATTAAAACATTGTTACTGGATCAAGGCTTAATAGCCGGTTTGGGAAATATTTATTCAGACGAAGTCTGCTTTGGAGCAGGTGTTAAACCAATGAGAAAAGTCAGTCGTTTAAATTTAGCGGACAAAGACAAAATTTATTGGCAAATTAAAAGCATATTGAAAAAGGCCTTGAAGCATCACGGCACGTCGGTCAATACTTACGTGGTCAGTGACGGGAAACAAGGCCAATTTCAAAATTATTTGAATGTTTACGGTCGCGCTGGGGAGAAATGTTTAAAATGTCATCGCGGACTTATTATGCGAGTCAAATTCAACGGACGAAGTTCGTGTTATTGTCCTGTTTGTCAAAAGTAAAACAAAGAGGGACATCGAGGGATAGTGAGGGGTTGTTCTAGAAAATCAAAACGTATAACGTGACAATAACCACGCCGGTTAATGCGCCGAAAAAAAGTTCAAGCGGTGTGTGGCCGAGGCGCTCCTTCAGATGAGGATATTTATGTGCTTCCTCAGGTCGCAGGGTGTGAATAATTTGATTCAGTTCTTGCGCGTGGTTGCCCAATGTTTTTCTAAAACCGCCGGCATCGCGAATAACGAGAATGGCGAGAATCAAGCTGATACTGAAGGCAGCTGATGACCAGCCTTCAAAGTAACCGGTGGCGAGAGCGAGACTGGTAACCAAGGCGCCATGAGACGAGGGCATGCCACCGTAACTGTTCAGATCATACCAGGAAAATTGACCCTTCGCTCCATTGATTATCATTTTTATAATTTGTGCTACAATGGCCGCTATAAGCGGTAAGAAGATTAATTGATAAGACATGTGAATTTTGGGAAGATTGGGATAATTTGGAAATTTGAGAAGTTTGAGATTTGCTTGAAGAGTTATCTCAATAATCACATTTATCCGCTCGCTGGCGGAAATTTCCTAATTTTCTCAATAATCCGAAATAATTATGTTATATTTATATTCGTTAATTTTCGGTGTTGTTCAAGGGCTGACTGAGTTTCTACCGGTATCAAGTTCTGGGCATTTGGTGATCTTGCATGACATGTTGAAATTAAATTTAATCAGCGATTTGGCTTTTGATGTTTCCTTGCATCTTGGTACTCTTTTGGCTTTGATTATCTACTTCCGCATTGAAATTTTGAGATACATTGCGGCGGTTGTTGAAATATTCATTCCCAAACGAGCAGTGAACAGAGCTGATCTCAGCGACATAATGCTCATAATCTATGCTTCAATTCCAGCGGCTGTGGTTGGGGTTGTTTTCGGGGAAGCGATTGAGAATTTTTTCCGACAATCGTGGATTGTGGCGATAACATTGATTGCCGGATCCATTCTTATGTTTTTGGTGGAAAAATATGGTCAAGCGATACATGATTTCACTGGCATGAGTATTTTGAAAGCGCTCTATATTGGTACAGCGCAAGTACTAGCCCTAATTCCGGGCGTGTCCAGGTCGGGCATAACCATTGTAGCAGGAATGAGCGCGAAGTTAAAGCGCGAAGAAGCAGCCAAATTTTCGTTTCTTCTTAGCATGCCGGTAGTTTTTGGAGCCGGGGTGTTTAATTTTATTGATATTGATTGGGCGAGGCTTGTGCCGTCTGAACTGCTGCTGTTTGCCATTGGAGCGATCAGTTCTTTTGTAATCGGATTTTTGGTCATTAAAT
>JBBTXH010000064.1:0-4698 GCA_038062385.1 Patescibacteria group bacterium | reverse complement strand
AACCCGACGAAGGAGTGGTTTACGGCCGGACCCCGTGAAATGCAATGTTATCGCAGTGAATCATTGATTAGAAAAAAGTTATTTAAGCTGTATACAACGATACTATATCTTACAACTCAGAATTACAGAAGGAGGGAAAAATGACGCAAACAATGTTTCTTTTAATCGGCGCGGCATGTTTATTGGCGATACTTGGAGCATTGGTTTATCGCTGGAAAAGTCCGGGTAATCCGAAGTTCAGAATCAAGAGAAAAAGAATGGAAAGAGAGAGGATTGAAAACTGTTTGCGCAGTTGTCAGCACCTAATCATCTGGGAGCCGGAATGGCCTTATTTGCTCGAGGTATATCTGATTTACGATGAATTGTCTGAACAGTTGAGGGCAGGTCCGGCAGCTTTGCGGTCATTGATCAAAAAGAAATTTCAGTTGGATCAGCGAACTTCAATGGACATTGCCAAGAGGTTTTATGAAGTAGCCTTGCCAATAATTAACAAACAGTTCAAGCGTTGAAACAGGTAAAAACCATCATTTCAACCCCGCAAAAATGCGGGGTTTTTTCATTTGCTAAAATTACTTTATTTGCTATAATATCACTGATCTTAAACTTATTTTATGAACAATGATAAATGGCTCGACGTTATAGAAAAAGTGAAGGAGCGCTTTAAAATTGAAGAGCGGATTGATGAGCCGATTGAAGACATTCCCAATAGCCGCCTTGAAGTGGTTGTGTTTGAGTCGCCACTCGGTAAAGTCAAATTGATGCGCACCACCAAGCCGCGCGTGCTGGATAAAAAAACCGTTTATTCCAACCGCGCTGGCAGCGACATGAGCGTGCAGTATGTTTATTCTGACACTGAGATTGTTCAGCGAGTGGAAATTTTTCGTTGGGATGAAGGGATGGGTGATTGGGTGAAGGCGGATTTAGCGCTGTAGAATTATTCTAAAGAATGACCAATGGCTAATGACCAAGTCAAACAACTTTGTTTTTTGTCTTCGTATTTTGGGACTTGGATATTATTTAGGTTAATTAAATAATTAGGTCAATTAGGTTAATTTTTTAAGCGTCTATGTCAAAACATTTCAAAATCATTTTACTGGCCACGTTAATAATTTTTTTAACGAGCGCCTGCACGCCGAAAACTCCTGAAGCGATTGTTAAACGCATGATGGAAAACATGGGCGGTGTCAGTTCGTATGGAGTTAAGTTCAAGTTGGGCGTTTTTGGACAGTTTCCGGAACTTTTAGATACTGAATCGGCGGCGCAGATGTCAGCCGGCTCAGCGATTTTTGATATGAGCGGTAGTGTTGACATGGCAGATAAAATAAAAACAGCATTAACCGGAAATATGAAGTATCGGGTCGGAGAAAAGGAATGGCCAATGAGCGCTGAACTACGCTATCTTGAAAATATTTTGTTTGTGAAGCTTTTGAGCGTGCCGACCATCGGAGCGTTGGAGCTGTCAAAACTGCAGAACCAATGGTATAAGTTTGATTTTAAGCAATTTGATTTGACGAAAGATTTGTCAGGCGATAGCCGGAAGCTTGATGCCAAGAAAACAAAAAAACTGAAGAAACTGTTTGGCGGGGCTGATCTGATTGAAGTGATCGCTGATAATGGAATTGATGTTCTCGGCGAAGCGAGGATGCATCATTACCGCGTTAAATTAAATCAGGAAAACTTTAAAAAGTTTTTCAGAGAAGCGAGCAAAATCATGGAAGAGCGGGAATTAACTGCGCTGGAAAACGAAGAACTTGATAAAAGTATTGAAAAGTTGAGTGCTTTTGAAGCGCAGATTTGGGTGGGAACGGATGATTATTTGTTGCACAGAATTGAATTTGGTTTGCAGGCGGACGAGGCGACGCGTTATGATCTCGCGCTAGAATTGTCTGATTTTAACAAAAACTTTGTGATCGAAGAGCCGGCCGACGTAAGGGATTTTAACATGGCTGATATTTTCAGCGCGTCTTTGCCGGATAATATTGAGGGAGAAAAAACGATCAGCATTGAAGATCAATTAAAAACCATTCAAGGCGTTGATCCGGAAGAACTTAAAAAACAATTGGAGGAGTTAAAAAAATAAAAAATCAAAAAATCAATACCCTCGTTTCCCTCTTGTTCCTCAATATCCCTCGTAAGTGCCTTGTAGTTTGTAATAAAAATATAACAAATAACTAAATCCGTATGTATTATCTAATTGCGCTGGCAATCTTTATTGTGCTTTCTTGTCTGAGACAAATCAACGCGTATCAACGAGGCGTCATGTTCACTATGGGTAGGTTTACCGGCATGAAAAATCCGGGCTGGAGGATCGTGGTTCCGGTTTTCCAAAGCATGACAAAGGTGGACATGCGAATTAAAGCGGTTGACGTGCCGGAGCAGAAAGCGATTACCAAAGACAACATCTCTGTCGGCGTGAACGCGGTGATTTTTTATCGAGTATCTGATGCGTCAAAAGCTATTCTTGAAGTTGAAAATTTTTACTATGCTGTTTCACAATTGGCGCAAACAACCATGAGAAATATCGTCGGCGGGGTTGAGCTTGACGAACTTTTAAGTCAAAGAGAAAAAATTTCACAAAAAATCAGAGAACTGGTGGATATTGCGACCGATCCGTGGGGAGTCAAGGTTGATAATGTTGAGTTGAAAGACATTGCTTTGCCGGCTGACATGGAGCGGGTGATCGCAAAACAAGCTGAAGCTGAACGCGAAAAGCGGGCGGTGATTATCAAAGCTGAAGGCGAAGTCATTTCCGCGGAAAATATGGCTAAGGCGGCGGAAATAATCGCCCGAGCTCCCGGCGCTCTTCACCTCAGAACTTTACAGTCCATTAATGACATCAGTTCAGACCAGTCAAACACCATCGTCTTCGCTGTGCCACTTGAGGTTTTACGCGCTTTTGAGAGTTTTTCCAAATTAGTGGAAAAAAAGGATGAGGGAAAGTAGTTGCAGAATACAGGAGTTTTGCAGCGTTAAATCATAGTAGGTTGGCTAAACAAAAAAGCCATGAATGTTTTTGTTAAAAGAAAAGTAAAGTATTACGATAGCGGCAGTTATTCGCGCATCACCGGTAAGGCGAAGCGCGATTATCGTATTGACCTCATTACAATTTTTTTTGTAATCTTTTTTGTTTTAATCGTCGCCAGATTATATAAATTACAAGTTGTTGAAAATAAATATTATTTGGCTTTGGCTTCCGGACAACATGAAATTTTCAAACAATTGTTTCCGGAGCGAGGCACTATTTACGTGCATGATCCTGAAGGAGAATTGGTGAAAGACGGTGAGCGTTATTATCCAGTGGCGGCCAATAAAAATTTAAATTTATTGTTCAGCGTACCGAAGGAAGTCACTGATGTGCCGGCAACATTGAAGATGCTAGCGGAAGTGTTTGAGATAAAGATTGCGGATGAAGAGGTTTTAAATAAAACGTCTGAACAACAATTTACTAAAAACGCAGCTGTTCAGAATCAAGTGTTAGATCCAGAGGTTTAAAGTTTGGAAAAAGCTTATAAAAAGTGGCAGGAGCAACTGGTCAAGAAAGATGATCCGTACGACCCGTTGAAGCATCTCGTGTCTGATGAGGTGATTGAAAAAATCAAAGCGTACAATTTACCCGGTATCAAATGGACCAAAGAAGTATCCAGGTTTTATCCGGAAAAGAATATTGGTAGTCAGTTGGTTGGCTTTGTCGGGAAGCAGGCCGAGAACAATTTATTGAAAGGTTATTATGGATTGGAAGGTTGCTACAACAAAGAGTTGTCAGGCTCAGCCGGATTTCTTAGATCAGAATTGGACAGCGTCGGCCGTCAAATCGCAGTGGCAGACAAGGATTTCCGCGAAGCTGAAGACGGCCATGATTTGATTTTAACGATTGATAAATCAATTCAATTTTTTGCCTGCAATGAACTGAACAAAACAGTTGTTCAAACACAGGCGGAAAGCGGTAGTCTTATTGCCATGGATCCGATGACCGGCAAGATCATGGCCATGTGCAATTCGCCGGATTTTGATCCCAATAAATACAACACGGTTGAAGAGGTGAAGTTGTTTAATAATAATGCGATCATGGAAAATTTTGAACCCGGATCGGTCATGAAGTCGATTACCATGGCCGCTGCGCTTGATACGGGCAAAGTTGACCCATTCAGCGGTTATGAAGATACGGGTAAACTGGTTATCGCCGGTCATACGATCATGAATTCCGATAAACTCGGTCACGGCTGGCAAACCATGACGCAGGTTCTTGAAAAATCTTTGAATACCGGAGCGGTTTTTGCCGCGCGGCAGGTTGGCCTCGCAGAATTCAAACGCTATTTTGAAGGTTTTGGTTTTGGCCGGAAAACAGATATTGATCTGTGCGGCGAAGCAACCGGCAATTTAAGTTCATTGGAAAATAAAAATGAGATATATCTGGCGACTGCTGCTTTCGGTCAGGGCATGACGATCAATTTGTTGCAACTGGTGCGTGCCTACGGTGCGATTGCCAATGGCGGGCAATTGGTGGAGCCGTACATGGTTGAAAAGATAATTGATAAAACAGGCAAGATTATCAAGCAAAAAGAACCGAAAGTGGTCAGACAAATCATTTCACCTGAAACCGCGAAATTACTCAGTAGTATGCTCGTGTCAGTGGTCAAGAACGGACATTCAAAAGCCGCCGGCATTAAGGGTTATTTAGTCGCTGGAAAAACCGGAACC